>NZ_JBYLHY010000020.1:0-152891 GCF_057749925.1 Paenibacillus sp. sgz302191 | reverse complement strand
TATATATATATCGAATTATAGTAAATTGCAACCAAACGACACTCAACTACATGCGTGCCATCTCATCACGAATACCTTTATATGGATTTCATCCCACAGTTAGGGTTTTGTTTGCAAAGCCAGTGGGTTTTTTTCGCAAAAACAGTTCATTTTGGTGAAAAGCCTGCGATTGTGCAGGAATTTTCGATGAAATTGAATGTAAACCCATGTTCGCGCTGAAAAGCCTGCACAATTGCAGGAATATTCCGTGGCCAGCGTCTCACCCGAGCAAAAGCCTGCACTTTCGCAGGCTTTCTTCGCGCACCAGGGCAAATGATGCGACCGCCTCTGGCGAGCGGAAGGTTCCTAGGGGTGACGTCTATGGCGTCATGGGGGTTTCGCAGGCTTTTCCCGCCGGCTGCGCCGGCACAACAAAAAAGCCGTCAGGGAAGTCACCCTGACAGCAGCGCATCAGCCATTATTGGCGAGGAGGAAATTAATGATCGCCAAGTCGGGAATTTTGTACCCTTCCGGGACGGCCTCTTTGATTTTGTTCCAAACGTATTCATTCACCCATATATGCGGGGTTGGCGTCATATCATAAAAAAAGGAGATATACATGTCGCTAGGAACCATGCGGTTTCGCCTCCTTCGTTACGTTTCCGTATATTTTCATAATTCTGCCCATCATGGCGTCTACAGACCAATAGTTCGAAGCCCATATTTGCGCAGTCATGCCTAAATGCTTTCGAAAGTCGTCGTTTTCAAGGAGAAGCCTCAGCTGTTCAAATAAAACCTCGATTTGGCCGGACGGAAAAACAAGCCCTGTTTGTCCGTGCAGCACCATTTCCGGCAGTCCGGCAGCGTCGGACACGACTACAGGCTTTCCGACCGCTTGGGCCTCGATAACGGAAAAAGGCTGGTTATCCTGAATGCTCGGCATAACGAAAATATCCGCCTGTTTCAGCAAATACGGCACATCATGGCGATATCCCAAAAACAAAACGTCGTGCTCTATGCCAAAATGAATGCACTGCTGCTTCAATTGCGCCGCCACCTCGCCTTCTCCGGCAATCCAGCATACCCAGTCATCGCGCACCTGCTTGAGCCGGACCAGAGCCGACAACAGATGATGAATGCCCTTGACTAAAGTAAGACGCGCCGTGCAAAGAATCGCTTTTTTGCCTGGCGGCGGGGAAAGCGGAGCGTCATAAGTATCCACTTTTTGCAGAAAAGCCGGGATATCTATGCCTGTCGGGCACACGGTTATTTTTTGTTCGGGAATAGCGAGCGTGTTGACATATATGTTTTTAAGCCAGTGATTCGACGTAATGATCATATCGCCCGACATCGGGCCTTCCCGTTCAAGAGCCAAATAATATTGTCCAACCTGCGTTTTTTGAAAATTTTCTTCCGTTAAAGCAGGATTGGCCGTTTGTGAAACGAGAAACAATTCTCGTGAAACGGCTCCATGAATATTGGCGATCAGCGGAATATGCGGCGGCTTGACCCGGCCGATCGCCCGGGCGGAAATAATATCCTGAGCATGGATGAGATCATACTTGTCCAGTCCGAAATACGCTGCTGCAAGTTCCATGCCAAGGCGGTCCGCTTCGGCACTCAAAATTTGCTGATTCGCAAAATAGTACGCAAACAAGGGCTGCTTCAGCTTTTCATGCAGCAAGGGGAGAAACTCCTGCTTCGATATCACTGCGTGATGATTGAGATGAAACCCTGTAGCGTCAGGAGTGCTGCCCAATATATCGACTTCATGCCCCATGGATTCCAACTGTTTTTGCAGCTGCTGCATGAAGGTCCAAACGCCGCCTAAATGAGGAATGATCCAATATGTGGCAAGCAATATTTTCAAGCATGTCCCTCCTTTTTAATCAAACTTTCATAAATCGATACCACTCGTTTCATCGCGCTGTCTATAGACCAGTTATCCGCGGCCCACTTTTGCGCATTATGGCCCAACCGGTGTCGATAGGAGTCATTTTCCAAAAGGAGTTTTACATGCTGAAATAATATGTCGCTTTGACCCGTAGGAAAAACCAGCCCCGTATGCCCGTGATCCACCATCTCCGGCAAGCCGCCGGAATCGGACACGACCACCGCTTTGCCGGCCGCTTGGGCTTCTATGACGGAAAAAGGATGATTATCCTGAATGCTCGGCAGTACAAAAATATCCGCCTGCTTGAGCAAATACGGCACATCTTGGCGTTGGCCTAAAAACGCAACATGCTGCTCGATCCCAAGCGCTGCGCTTTGCTGCAGCAGTTCGTTTTTCATATCGCCGTCGCCGGCAATCCAGCATACCCAATCATCCCGTTCCTGCTTCAGCAGCGCAAGAGCCGGCAAGAGGTGGTGAATGCCTTTGATTAAAGTCAACCGGGCCGTGCAGAGGATGATCTTTTTGCCGGGAAGAGGTGTCAATACGGAATCATACATATCGGCTTTTTGCAAAAAGGAAGCGATGTCCATCCCGTTATGGGAAATGATGATTTTATCCTGGGAAATGCCGTGCTCCCGAACGATCATTGTTTTCATCCATTGATTCGAGACGATCACCTTGCCGGCCGCCTGGATGCCGCTTCGTTCCAAAATCAAATAGTACCGGCCTATGAACGATTCTTTAAACTCATCTTCAGTCAAGTGAATGTTTTCGTTTTTCATTTGCAGGTACACTTCTTTCGGAATCGTTCCGTGGATACTGGCCAGCAGAGGAATATGCGAAGGCTTTACCCGGCTGATCGCCAAAGCCGCAATAGCATCATGGGCATGGATGATATCGTATTCGTTCAATCCGAAATAAGCGGCGGTAAGTTCCATACAATAGCGGCTGACTTCGGCGTACATAACCCGGGGATCCCGCAAGCCGGCGAACATCGCCTGATTTTTTGCATATAAGAGAGGGGTTAATTCTTGGATGGAGAGCGCCAGATTTCGGTTGATAAAATGGTATGCAGAGCCGTCCAGCGAATAGCCCATAATATCTGCTTCGTGCCCTCTTGATGTCAATTCTTTTTGCATTTGCAGCATATGAGCCGATACGCCGCCTACGTCCGGAATCCCCCATTTGGTCGTTAGAAGTATGCGCAATAGTTATCCCTCCTTCATGCAGCTATGACACGCGATTAACAAAAATATGCCGACTAGCCCATATTCCGAAGCAAATGCGTTTATATGGATTTATTTCTACTACATCTACAATGTATGAAAAAAAAGTATATGAGACTGTGCCATCTCCCTGAGCGAGTTACCTATTTTGCATGCAGGCGGCTGATAAATAAAAAAATCTACCTTCCGCTCCAAAAGCTTACCGATATCCTTTTTCTATCGCGTATTTCAATTCGACGTCCTGTCCGTCCATTACGCTTTCTTTGAACGTTTCTTCGTTCAGGGGAATTTTGATGTCGGGGACTGCGCCCCCTACCCCTGTCGCGTCAGCATCGCCTTGAATGACCCCGTCTTGATTAAGCGACCTTCCATCAGGGAATTCGATCACGTATCCTTCCGGCATCTTTATTTCTATGGGGCGGCTCATCAGTCCGAAAGAACCGGCCGTAGATGTAAACCCTACGATCTTAACGCGGGGCAAACCTTTTAAAACCAGCGGAATCCCTTCTCCCGAACTTCCGGTTCTGCTGTTGACCAATATGGCTACGTTTCCGTTGTAATACGGCTCCATAGGCTTGACTTTGACAACTTCATTGCGGTTCAGCTCAAATTTTCCCGTGTATCTATTGTAATAACTGACATATTCATAGTGCTTCTCCTCGTTGACAAAAAAGCCGGCCAAATTGGCGGCAAGCTGATCATCTCCGCCCGGATTGTTCCGAAGGTCGATAATCAGGCCTTTAATGCCCTTCTCCTGAAACAGTTTCAATGTATCAGCCAAGCTTTTTTCAGGTGAACCGACGTTTGAATTGGGAAGAAAATGCTTGATTTTCACATAGCCATATCCATTGTCGAGAATTTTGCCTTCGATGGGCGAGCCGTCCAAATCTGCTTGTGTGAGTTTTACTTTTGTCTTCTTTAAAGTCTCGAATTGATCGTCATAAGCGGTCAGGCTCGTTTTGACGGAGCCCGCTTCTCCCCAATTTCGAAACACCACTTGTATTTCCTTGCCGATTGGAGCCCGGACCATGAACCGCCCTTGATTGAACTTCTTCACTTCATCCGTTGCCATGCCGGTCTCGCTCCAGACAGTCCGGTCAAAAGCTTCTTTCCCGGATTTTCCGTCCCAGGCGATAATTTCCGCCCCCAGCTTGATGCCGCTTTTGAAAGCCGGGCTGCCTTCCAGAACAAAGCTGACAAGCACCTTGCCGTCATCCAGTTGAACGGTGCTTAGGCCAAAGCCGCCGCCCACCTCGTCTTTAAACACTTTGTTGCCGTCATATACGTTGTCGTTCACAATTTTGATATGCCCATCCCGCATAGAAAACAAATACTCTCGCAAAGTTTTGTAGTACAAGTCAATGTTTTTGTCTTTCTCGGCCTGTTTGAATATAGGTTCGTACTTGTCTTTTCGCTCATTCCAATCGATTTGCTTCCATGTTCCGAACGGATATTCCTGCGACAATCTCTCGTTCATTGCCAGAAATGCTGCGGAGTAGCTCATCCCGCTGAAATCGCCGGGCGGGTTGTAACGCAATACACCTGCGTACATAATCGCGAATACAAGGAGTACAGCCCCGCATGTGCAGCCTGCGAGCCTGAACAACCGAAACAACTTCTTCTTCGGAGCGGCCCAAGGCCGGCCTGACCGAAACAGTCTCCTGAGCGTGCACAAAAAAAGGATCAACACCAGCGAGTAAAGGACCAGAGCCAGCAGCGTAGCGTCTCCTGACAGCAGGCTAGCAATGGATACCAGCATGCCCAAACTCGGAAAATAATCCATCCATTTGTAGTATTTCTTAAAAGGTACTGCGTGCATCGTCAAAACGAATAGCGCAATGGCGCACAAAACCAGTTCATATACCGTCAGCCATTTCATCGAATCCATCGTGCCGATCATGCTCATTTCCAATCTCCTCCCATTCACTTTCTCCTAATGTTTCATGCATTACATTCGGAAGAGTAGTGGAGAAATATGAACGGAGCGTGAACGGATCTATGAGTTGGCAGGCGGAGCGGCAGGCAGTTGAACGACCACTGTCGTGCCTTGTCCTGCCTTGCTTTCTATATGAATGCTTCCTTGGTGAAGATCAACAATTTTTTTAGCGATGGCGAGCCCAAGACCGCTGCCCTCGCTGCGGTTCCGGGACCGGTCCGTCTTGTAAAACCGCTCGAAAACACGGCCTAACTGCTCCGGCGCAATCCCGATTCCGGAATCGGCTATCGTCACGGAATATCCGTTCATGCGGGAGTTTATCCGAATATGAATACGCCCGCCTTCGGGCGTAAATTTGATGCTGTTGCCAAGCAAATTTATCCACACTTGATTAAGCTGATCGCGATCAGCCGTTATTTTGACGGCCCTGAGCAGGTCCAGATCAATGCGAATGCTTTTTCCCGACCATAAAGGTTCGCAGCTCACGACTACTTGCCTGATTTGCTCGTCGAGATGAAATGTGTCTTGCTCCAAAGGATAGTGATTCGATTCAAGAGAAGCGAGCTTGAGCAAATTGTCGCTGAGCCTGGATAGTCTCCCGCACTCCGCCAAAATAATATCCAAATACTGCACGCGCTCGCCTTCGGCAATCAGATCGGTGTCCATTAGCGCTTTTGCAAACCCGGATATGGACGTTAACGGGGATTGAATTTCGTGCGATACATTCGAGACAAAATCTTGCCGCATCTGCTCCAACTGCCTGAGGCCAATCGTCATCTCGTTAAAGCTCTGCGCCAGTTCTCCCAATTCGTCCTTGCGCCGGGTTCCCAGCTCCACCTCGAAATCCCCCTTCGCAAGCCGTCTGGTCGCTTTGGTCAAATGTTTGATCGGCTTCACGACATACATCGCGGCAATGAGAATGCAGACGCTTCCCGTCACTAGGACGAACAATAAAATAGTCAGAAACAAGCGAATGATAGTTGCTTCGTTTTTGGAAGAAGGTTTCAGAAATAGTGCTTGACGCTCACCGTTGATCGGAAACGGCAGCCCGACGAATGTCTCATGATCTTCGGAGGTCGATCGGTAAATCCCTCCTTCCCGGACTTGTTGAACGGACTGCCGGGAAATCGCAAAATCGTCCGTGTCAGGACTATATTTAAATGATTTTACATCGCCGGAACCGGTGTATAGTTGTACAGAATAGGAGGTAAGCGCCACCATACTTTCCAGGAACCGATCCAAATTTTCCGGACTCGTCTGTTCGTAGACCCGAATGATCTCCTTGCCGGCAGCTATCAAATCGTTCTGTCCGATAGCATTTATTTTTTTCTCGAAAAGGGCAAGCCCGGCAAGAACGGATACGAGCAAGCCTACTGTCATTGCGGCCACAAACGTGAGCACGATGCGGACGTATAAAGATCTCGTCATTTATTCACCTCAAGCCGGTATCCGAGGCTGCGGACCGTTTCAATGCGGAAATGATTCGCATCGCCGGCAAAACGTTCCCTTATTCTTTTGATGTGAACATCGATGGTCCGGTCATCACCTTCATAATCCATCCCCCAAATTTGTACGATGAGCTGTTCTCTTGTAAAAATTTGCCCCGGATGGCTAGCCAGCTTAAACAGCAGCTCGAACTCTTTGAACGGAATAACCAGTTCTTCGTCACCGCGGAAAACTTTGAAAGCCAGCCGGTTCAACTCAATCTCGCCTAGCCGGATGATCTGGGAGGCAGCAATACGGTACCGTTTCAACAGTGCTCTGACTCTCATCACAAGCTCGAGTGGATCGAAAGGTTTGGTTACATAATCGTCCGTCCCCAACTGAAAGCCTTTCACTTTCTGTCCCGATTCACCTTTCGCCGTTACCATCAGAAGCGGAATGTCCGGATACTGGCTGCGGATCTCCCTGCACAGCTCCCACCCGTCCATATGGGGCATCATAATGTCGAGGATAACGACATCGACTGCCGAGTTTTCCATAACGGCAAGCGCCTCGACACCGTCAGCCGCCTCGACAATTTCAAACCCTTCGTTCTTCAAATACAGCGCCATGAGCTTGCGAATATGCGCATCGTCATCTGCGACAAGTATTTTGGCCATCTTACTGCGCCCCTTTGAATTCGTATATCGCCGACAGATCCCAGCGATTTCTATCTTATTCGACGAACAAGGGTTAGGACTCCTTTCCAAAAAGCAATAGTAATGCCACCCATTATTTCCGCCTCATGCTGCGGATCCATGCTTTTGTATCCTGGTCCACCCGGAAGGATTCGGTAATTTTTTGCAGCGATTTGTTGAAGGTGAAATCGTCCAGCGAATTGTTCGCCAAATACGCCATGGTTGGCTCGGGGAACTTCACATAGCAAATTGATACCGCCCAGGCAACCGCCATTTTGACGTAGTATCCTTCATGCCTGATGCCGTCCAATATGTGCAATACCCGGTCCACGTAGTTTGCTTCCACGTAAAAATCAAGCAGCATGACTACGCCGAAACGTATTTCATACTCTTGGTCGGACGACAGGTAGGGCTGCAAAAAGTTCCACACCGGCTCCATATTCGCTTTGGTAAATTTTAATCCTGTGCAAAAGCTGTCGCATACCGACCAATTATCGATTTTGGGCACAAAATCGGCGATATGGCGCAGTATTTCCGGCGCGTCTGCTTGTGCATATCCGATGACCATGCCCTGCAGCATGACTTCTTCAAAATATTCGCTTTCGGCATGTGCAAGATAAGCGCGCCAATCGCCCTTGGCGATCGACTTGGCCAGCTTGCGCAGCTCCGGCAGCCGGACGCCCAACACATTGTTGATATTCGGGATCAGCGCTGCGGAAAATTTTTGATAGCCCTCGTCCGCCAGCTCCAGCAATTGCGCTTTCAACGTTTTTTCCACCTATACTGCTCCTTACGCTTGATGTTTGCCGCATTACTCAAATGAAATAGCCCACAAATAAATGGACGCGACCGAGCCCAGCGGTGAATATGTGCGGCAGTATTGGTCAAACTGCTTTTTCGTAATCGTGCTGAGGCCGTACAATTTCATCATCCCGCGGCGTATGGCGATATCGCCCCAACTGACGACATCCGGGCGCTCCATGGAATTGATCAGCATCATTTCCGCTGACCATTTGCCGATTCCTTGAAGCGTCGTCAGCTTTTCGATGACTTCCGCATCGGACAAATCGTACAGCTCATCCAGTTGAAACAAGCCTTGGTCGACCATTTCCGCGATATGCCGGATGCAAACCGCCTTTTTCATCGTCATCCCGCATTTTTGAATATCGTCGGCAGACTGCCTGGCCAAATTGGGCGGAGAAATATCCCCGAACTGAACCTGCATGCGCTCCCAAATCGTTTGCGCGGACTTGGCCGAAATCAGCTGGCCGACAATGGCATGAATGAGCGCCGCAAACAGATCGGGAATGATAACGCGCTCCACCTTTCCCATCCGTGCCATCGCGGCCCCGAGCGTCTCGTCCACGCTTTTCAGATAATCGATCTCTTCCTGCCCATAGTCAAAAAACTTTGTTTGAACGGTTTGCAAGCGTTTTCCTCCACTACGTATTCAATGCATTAACAATAGTATACTTGAACAGACTCGAAAAGTAAGAAAAATCGAATATAATCGCAAGATAGCAAAATGAAGCGCAGCGCACAAAACCTCCGGCTCATCGCGCGAAACGATGAAACACGGAGGTTCTGCCTGCTGCGGTCCGGGGAACGGTCAGCCCTTTGTCGCCCCGGCGGCGCAACAAGCACGGGGACGATCGAAATGGCCGTTCCAGCGAACACCATATCCCACCGGGACGCGTATTCGCCGACGAAGCCGAAAATTTCCACGATCATCGTCTTCGGCTTTTCCGAAGGCGGATTACGCCGGTTTCACCCACTGCTCGGCACGAGCAGAACAAGGAGCAAGAGCCGCTACGCTTGGACGATGTTTACAATCGGATCTCTTTGGCCTAAAATGGCTAGTAATCCAACCGTTCAGGATGGAGTACTCTTCAAAGCAAAAAAATAGATAGGGAGATGAATCACATTGCCTTATATCAACCTGCAAATTACAAAAGGCGCCACCCGCGACCAGAAAGCGCAGATTGTGAAAGAATTTACCGATACGCTCGTCCGCGTGCTCGGCAAAAAACCTGAACATACGCATATCGTCATTCAAGAAATTGAGGATGAAAACTGGGGCTTTGCCGGCGTGCTTACCGATGATTTCAAAAAGCGGTAACTTGCTGTGCAACTCTCGGAGAGGAGCCGGAAGCATGGGTTAACGGCTGCTCGTTCTCAGACGCCAGTCGCCGGCAAATGCACGTAGAAAATTTGCGAAAATCAGAAACCAGAGGGGGCACAGCCGCTCTTCCCCAACCCGCCCCTCTACTGTTGGGGGGCTGAAGGGAGGGCAAGACCGCTTGACAGGGAGAAAAACCTGCGAAAGTGCAGGCTTTTTCCATGAAAGCAGCTCGTTTTGGCGAAAAGCCTGCGATTGTGCAGGAATTTTCGGTGAAAATGGCGCTGAGCGCAGGTTCACGGCGAAAAGCCTGCACAATTGCAGGAATTTCCCGTGAGCAGCGCATCCAGCGAGCAAAAACTGCACTTTTGCAGGTTTTCTGCACGCAGTCGACCGACCGCCGGCAGGCTGCGAAACTCGCGCGCCGGGGGCTGCGCGGTGCGATCAGCGGCTCTGGCGCGTGGGAGGCTTTCACGCTGCCAAGCCGCTTTGCAGGCCGCAGCGCCTCCCCGGCCCCTTCCCGGCTGCTCCTCCCGGAACAACGAAAAAGAAGCATCCAGACCCTCTGTCTGCGATGCTTCTTTGGCTTCCCGTTTTATGCGGGAACGGCCTTTTTCCTTACGAATCGTCTGTCCGCCAAATAAACGACGATCAGAGACAACAAGCCGACACCGATCGGTATGCCGAACGCTTCGTACGAAAATGGCGCTCCCTCAAGCTTAAGGTGGCTTGTGGCGCGGTACTCAAGCCGCTTGGCGGCGAATTTCGCCGTCCGGACATCTTCCTGCTTCGCCAAGTCTTCAAACGCAGGCTCCATCGCGAACCGCTGCGGCGCATCGCTGTGCAGATAAAGCTGCTCGGCTTTGCCGCCGTGCTCGTTCCAGCTTCGGATATCGTCCGCAGCGCGCGTCTTAACGTCAGCCCCGACAAAAATCATTTTGTCGAGCTTCGGAGCATCCGCTATTTGATAGCGGGCGACCAGATTCAGACCGTGCCGGGTTACTACCGGCTCGCGTTTGCTTGATATCGTCAATGTCGTCGTCGTGCCGGAAGCCCCATACGTGTCAAAAGCCGAGGACAACGCCAGCTCGTCGGCACCATCATACAGCAGAACCCCGTTCTTTTTCTTGCTCCACTGAAACGCGTTGTTCATAACATAGACGATATCGCTCAATCCGACCGTGAAAGGCTCCATTTGCGGATGCTGAACAAAATCGTAGGAAGGATAATTCATTGCCTTCGCCACTTTTGCCGCCGCCGGCTCTCCCATTTGCTTGGATATGACGTACAGCGTGGCATCGGTTCCCGAAGTCAGACCTGCCGAAGAGACTATGTTGCCGTCAGGCACGTAACGCTGATCCCTTTTCCAAGTCACCTCGGGATATGTTTTTTCCAATCTGGCGATTTCTCCCCAATGCGTTGCCGCAGACTTCCCGTTCAGCAGGCCGGTATCCGCCAAATTTTCCGCCCCGTTGCAGATCGATAGCAAGGTCGTTTCCTTGCCTGAGTGCTTCCTGATCCAATCGCGGACAGGCTTGTATTTCGCCTCATCCATAATCGGCATGAATGGGATCACGATCACATCCGGACCTTTGCCCGTCAGTTTGTCCAACTCGTCGAAAGTGTAATGCGGTACAACATCAACACCGCCGGTCAACGATTTGATGTTTTTGTCGGGAGCCGCCGCAAACACATTGTACGAGTCCGTCATGGAGAACATTTCGTATGGAACGAGAAAATCGAACACCTCGGTCACTTCATTCGCCAAAATAACGGCTACGGTCGGCTTTTTCGAATCATAGGCTGGAGCCTGGATGCTTTGTAAAGAAGCAGGAACCGGCTTATCGTAAACCGACATCGCCTCCTGCATCGTGCTCATGGAACCGATCGCCCCCATTCCTCCCACAACCAAAACAAAAACACACACATACACGATGAAACGCCATACTTTTTTCAATTACTTTCTCTCCCTTGGTTTTTTCTAGTTGCTTATTAATTACTATTTACCTCCTTAATTCAAGTGTATAGGGAGAAGACCAATTAATAAACTGACCCGAAGACTGTATTTTTCCCGGACTAAGGTCTAGCATTCTATCCGACGGAGTTACTTTTGTGCATGCCAAATGAATAATGACTGCATCTACTGCGGCCAAATGCTTCTTTTATTATCATAACTGACCGGCCCTTTTCTGAATATGACTCGATCGGGCTATTCTCGCAGCGCCGGCGAAGCATGGACTGTCATTCCGAGATCGCTTCGAGCTGCTTCGTGCCTAAACATATTTCCTTAATGTTCATCAGAAGTTGCTTCCTTTCTTGTTCTATATTTGCTTTTTACCCAGGCGGTAACGAAAAGAATCGTCGTTAATCCTCCCTCAATCGCCAAACTGCATACCGGAAACCAATTGTTAAAGTACAGAAAAGAAAACGAGGAATTGCTGCTAAAAGGAATCAGCGGGCTAGCCACAAAAAAAATGGCAAAACCAAGCACCCAGCTGCGGTGCGTTCGAGTTCCGAACAATTGAGCGGCCCCTTCCGACAAAACGTAATACAGCGTCGAAAACGTAATAAAGGTTCCGGAAATATATATCAGCATCAGCAAAATATCAAAACGCTCCAAAAAAGCCAAATGGATCACCCGGGTATACACGTAGGTCGGAAAATCCACATGGGTTGCCATGTAAGACCCAAGTACCGCTATGGAATACAGCAGCATAAGCGTCATAATGAACGAACCGAGAATAACCGCAGAAGCTTTCATGCGAAATGTCTGCTCCGGGGTCGCGAGATGCGGCATTAATAGGCCCATCATTATACATATGCCAAACCAGCTCCCTGGGTAAACGGCCCCCTTCACAGCCGGTCCGAGTCCATTTTCGAATTGGGGCAGCAAATTATGCAGATCCATCTCGGGAATAGAGAGCAGGAACAGAGCGACCGTAACGAGCAAAATGAGGATCGCGATAATTTGCGCCATTCTTGCGATCGATTCCAAGCCGCAATAAGCAGCCAGTCCCGCGGCCAGCGTCATCGTCGCCGAGAAGATGATTCCCGGCGTATCCGACATAAAGGAGGATGACAAAAATTTACAAAACAACCACATGGCCGATGCGATCACTACGAAAAAGAACAGGACAAAAGTGAAACCGATCAGCCACCCAATCCTTCCAAGTATAGTGCCGCTGTACTGGATAAGCGATTGATCGGGGTATCTCCGTCCCAACCAAAAAAGAATGTAGGCAACATAAATATCAATTAACGTTCCTATGACCATCGATAGCCATACATCTTGTTTCGCAAGCGCAATAAGCTGTGTGGGGAGAGAAAAATAGGTGAGCGAAGTAATCGAAACAAAGATGATAAAGAAAAACTGGCCGCCCGACAATTGGATTCGTTGCACACAGATTCACTTCCTTAGCACATCTTTTTTCATGCCGGACTTGATAATGCTGACCGATACGCTTACCTGCACATCCAGATTGGCAAGCTGCGTGTTCCAGTCGTTCTGCATCTTGTTCCACTGCCGCGGATATTTCCGATGAAGCGCTTCGCCGAACCCGATGATATCGCTGTTAAAAGCTCGATTTACTTTGCTTATGGTTTGCTCGAAGGACCGCTTCATTTGTTCCGATAGTTCCGTCTCAAGCGTCGCGTAGGTCCGGATATCCGCCAAATTTATTTTTTTCTCCGACATTTTGAGATCGGCATCGGCTTTAACACGAATGCGCATTGCCACCTTGTCGGCGGAGAGAACTGGAGTAACCTGAACCCGAATCCGGTTTAGATCGAAAGCGACGATTTTGGCCTCCCCGTCGGGCAGCTTGATTTCGAACATGCCGTCCCTTATCTTGCTTTGCAGCCAGGAAACGATCAGCGATTCGTCATCCATCAGCCACCCTGCAAGCTTGTCTCCCTTGAATACAGCCGTTTTGCCGATCATCATCGTCGACTGTCCGTCAGGGTCCGGCGCCACCGATATGCCTGCCGATGTCGCCTGGTAGCCCACTTGCTCCAGACGGGGCAGGAATCTGTACATCTCCATCGCCGATGAAGATGCCCGATTCCGCCGTTTGAAATATCTGCCCCACTCGTCAGCCGGAACGTCCTCCAATTCCTTCGATGTTTGCAGCGTATGACGGGCGGTTTGTTTGGAAATCAGCACCCAACTGCTCATATTTTGATGGCTGTCGCGCCAAAACAAATCCATATAATCCTCGATCCCCCGTCTGGCCAGCTTCTCGCCGATCAGCACGATTCTCGTCTGGGCCATAAACACGTTTTTTTTCGCTTCTTTGCGAATTTGATCCAGCGCCTCGTAAATCGTATCCCCGACAGCCGAATACATGGCAAACGGCCGCCGCTGCTCGGTTCCCCCCGCCGCCACAGGCAGCTTAGGGTTGACCAATTGGACGGTGACTTCAACCTGGCCGTTCGGAGCCGCATCCAAGCCGATCGCGGAAACAACAGTGATCTGATCGAAATTGTTCTGGCTCCAGCAGCCGCTGACAAGCAGCGGCAGACAGGCAAGAGCGGCTATTTTTATAAAGTCTGCGAACGTCGTCCGTTTTTTCACTTGCGATCCCGCCAATCATCGATGTCCTCTCATTTTTGACCAAAATGCCCATCGTGGAACCCTTGTTACGGCTTTCACAGCCTCATCCCGCGAATAAGGCGCAAGCGGCGCCAAATACGACATCCCGAAAGAGCGCATAGTTGTCAAATGGATGCCAAGCAAGAGCAACCCGATAAAAACGCCGTACAATCCAAGCAGCGAAGCGCAAATTAACATAAAAAACCGCAGCAAGCGCACAGCCCCGGACAATTCGACTGACGGAATGGTAAAAGACGCTATGGCGGTTCCCGCGACGACGATGATCGTCGGCGAAGATATGATTCCCGCTTTTACCGCCGAATCGCCGATCACGAGCGCCCCGACAATGCTGATTGCGCTGCCGATGGCGCGTGGCATGCGAACACCCGCCTCACGCAATCCCTCGAAGGTTAATTCCATCAGCAGCGCTTCGACCAACAGGGGAAACGGCACGCCTTCGCGCGAGGACAGGATGCTGCTCAATAGCTGCGGTGGAACTATTTCGGGATGAAACATAAGCACCCCGACATAAACCGACGGAAACAGCAAGGTAATGAAAAATCCGATAAAGCGAAGCCAGCGTATGAAGGTCGACACTGCATAGGATTGGTAATAATCCTCCGAAAATTTCATCAAATGGAAAAAAGTACAGGGCACAAGCAGCACAAACGGAGTGCCGTCTACGATGATCGCCACCCGGCCGTCGAGAATCCCCCCTGCCACGTCATCCGGGCGTTCTGTGCTGAAGACGGTCGGAAAAAACGAGGCCGGATTATCTCTGATCACTTCTTCAATATATTGCGACTCCAGCACGGCATCGATGTCGATCTGACTCAAACGCTCGCGCACTTCGCCAATCATCGTATCCGGCGCCCGATCTTGCAAAAAAACCATGGCAACCGAGGTATGCGTGGCCGTTCCGATCATCAATGACTCGACGCGCAGCTTCTTGTTCTTAATCCGTCTGCGGATGAGGGAAACATTGACCTCAAGCGATTCTACAAATCCGTCCCGCGGGCCGCGTACAACGACCGTGGATGCCGGCTCTTCAATATTTCTTATTTCGTAACCTTGCGTCCCTACGGTGACAATGCCCGAGAAACCTTCCGCAAGCACGATCGTCTGCCCTGAAAGCAGCATGGATACCGCCTGCTCTAACGAATCTTCATAAGATACGACCGCCGAAATAATGGAGTTGCTAAGCCACTCGTACAGCTCTTCCGCAGACTCGAACAAGCCGGCTTCCGGCGTCTGGTGGAGCAGCGGAGCCATAACGTTCTCATTAAGCAATTGCGCGTTGACCATTCCGCTGATCCAGATCACGGCGGCAGGGACCTCATTTCCCCCGATTATGCATTCCCGTACGGATAGATCGGAGCTGTAACCCATTTCTTTGCGGAAAAATTCGATTTTCTCTTGAAGCTGCCTGCTGTACATATCCTGCTGCACCTGGGGGCCCTCCCCGATAATCCGTATTCTTCCTATTATTCTCGAAAGCCATGCCAATATACGACAAAAAATTTAAATCGGGCCAGCGTTCTTCCGCTCTTCCTACCGGAACAACAAAAAAATGTTGACATTAAATTAGTTAGGTACCATACTATACCCATGGACAACGAAAATAAATTTCCCTCAATCAACGACGCCATTCCTTCGCTTCTGCAATCCAAACGCCAGATTGAGCGCTACAACCTTGACGTTGACGCGCAAGCCGTGCTCGTCGCGGCCAGGCTGATGGCCGCCGGAGCCAAGCTTGGACACGCGTCGGAAATTCATTTCTCCAGATTCGGTTTATCGACCGGGCGGTATCGTTTATTAGCCGACCTGGAAGATAACGGGGGCGAAGAGCTGCCCTCGCAATTGGCGGAGCATCTGGGCGTGACGCGGGCTACTGTCACCGGTCTTATCGACATTCTTGACCGGGATGGTCTGGTCTCCCGTCGGAGCAGTTCAGAGGACGGACGTCAGAGATCGGTCCTGTTAACGGAACAAGGTGCAAAAAAGCTGCGTGATATGGCTCCGGAGCATTTTGCATGGCTGGAAGCCATGGTCGGCTTGCTCAGCATTGAGGAACGAAGCGTCTTTCTCGAACTGCTTGACCGAGTGACGCAAGGTATCTCAGCGTTGGCGGACATATCAAGCGGAGGAAAAGAAACAAGCAAGAAACGGGTGTGACGGGCTGGAAAAACCGGCCCGTTTTATCCCCCATATAGTTAGGCTCCTAATTATATGAGATAGATGCTGCTAACTATTGGAGGGACATGGATGAGCAAAAGGATCATTGCGGACAAAACACAGCTCGCTTGCGTGACCAAGACAACGGGTTCCAGTTCGATGCCGTTTGTGCTGTGGCGTGAAGTTATTACTTCTTATGCTTCCCCTGCCATCATGGCAGGCATTGGAGGCATGGTTATCGGCGACCGGGATCTTCTCATCGCGGCAATGACTACGATCGGTGGAGCATCAGCCTTGATCGCCTGCATGATTGGTCTCTGGCTGCAGATCCGGGGGATCCGCAACCAATGGGTTGGCGGCGCAAATCCTTTGGTGGTGACGGGATTTTTCACAGGAATCGGGGTCGCGCTGGGCCTTATCCTCGCGTGGGTAACAACCGAGTTACTGGCAATGACGCTGCCGTTCGATCAATTGGCCTGGTTCGGCCGGGTGTGGAGCGATTTCGCTTTGTCCGGGGCGATCGCAAGCACGATCGTAACATGGCGATGGCGTCTCATTTTGAACAAAAGAAATTTATTCCAAGGAGAAGATTGATGATGATTGTTATTATTGGAGCAACAGGAACAATTGGCAGCGAGGTTTTAAAACGGTTGGCGGACTTGGGCATGCCCGCCCGCGCACTGAGCAGAGAGCCTGAAAAATTGCTTGCCCGGCATGGCGCAATAAACCGAACAACGCTTGAAATCGCATCTGCCGACGCTTCCGATCCCGAATCACTGCGCCGCGCATTTGCCGGAGCCAACCAACTTTTCCTCGCCATGTCCAACAGTCTAAAGCAGGTTGAGCTGGAAACAGCGGTCATCCGCGCCGCCGTTCAAGCCGGAATTGAACATATCGTCAAAATATCCAGTCCAGCCTTCGATCCTAAATCTCCGGTGACAGTCGCCAAATGGCATCAAGAAGCCGAACACTTCCTATTTAAATCCGGCATCGCTTGTACCGCCTTGCGCCCATATGCGTTTATGCAAAACTTGCTGCGCCATGCGCCATCCATCGCCGCTCAACACGTATTTTACGGCTCCATGGGCGATACTTCCTGCAATTTTATCGATTGCCGGGATATCGCGGAAGTTGCCGTTCAAACATTGATCCGCCCCGAGCTGGCCGGCCAGGTGTACACATTGACAGGTTCCGAGCTTTTCAGCTACCCGCAGATTGCAGCTAAACTTTCCGTCCTGCTGGGACGAACCGTCCGTTATATCAATATGGATCCCGAAGCGCTGCGACGCGATCTCATCCAGTACGGACACATGCCACCTTGGCTTGCGGATCATGTCGTGGAAATTCAGACGATGTCCATAGCCATCCCGGAAAAGCCTACGGACACGGTAGCCCGTTTGCTCGGCAAAGCCCCCCGCACCTTGGATGAGTTTCTGCGTGAGCATGCAGAACGATTTCAATAGCGGAATCACGAGCATTCGATAAAAAAAACGGAGCCCGCATATCCGCGTGGCTCCGTTTTTGTTGTTGCGCGCAAGAGACAGATTGGCAGCAGTTCCTGCGCGCCCGCTTCCAAGCCTCCCGGTTGCGGACAGGCTTTTATGAAGCAGTGCCTGTAACCGTCGTACCGCTCTTCGTAATTGTATATTGGACGATTTGTCCGCTCCAAAAGTGAAGCGTCAGTTTTATCGTTCCGTCATTCGTTTCAGCGAAGAAGTTCGGCGTAAGCGTAATATTGTTATTCGTATAATTGGGGGCGAATGCGTAAGCAAACTGCTTATACGAAGTCCAGTTTTGCGGACCGGCGTTGCCTCCGGTGGCGTATACGGCCTCCATGGTGGCAAGAAGGTCGCCGTTGAAGGACGCCGGAATCGCAAAGCTGCCGGTCGTGCCCGAAACGGCGCTCAGAGTCGGCGCGCTATGGTAGCGCACATGGATTTTCCAGGCCGGGCCCGAATTAAATTGGGCCGACAATACCGCTTTCTCGCCGAAAGCGCCGGAAGCGTACTTGGAGAGATAGCTTGCTTTGACGGTCAACACGCTGCCGTTTATCGTGTAGTCTTTGCCGGCTTTTAATGTAGTGCTGCCGTTCTTAAGTGAGACGAAGCTATTGCCGTTCAAATTTAGATTGAGCGCAGCGTCCTGGGCGGTCGCACCGTTCTTCAAGAAAATCAGATCGGTATCCGCGGCGGACGAACGTCCCGTCCAACTTTGCTTGATTACATTGTATAGGTCCGGATCGCTCCACGTGTATGCGGTGCGCTTAAAATGCTGGCCGTTATCCCAGAGCATATGGGTGACGTTCTTCGTTCTCGCATATTGCAGCAGGTAATCAAAAAACTTCAGCATCTCGCCGTGCTCGACCGCATCCAGGCTGCTGTCAAAGCCGAGCAACCCGTATTCCCCGAGGATAACCGGAATCCCCTTTGCCACAAACGTATTATAGGCGGCGTCAATCGATGTCTGGATATCGTTGATCGAAGTGGAATCAAATTTCGTATAGCCCGCAATGTTCACGCTGAACGGCCAAAACCCGTAATAATGGATGGTGGTAATTAAATTGGGGTCGTTCAGATTGACGATCGTGCTGTGCAGAGCATCCAAATACTGCTGTCCGGCATTTGTCGACAACGTAGGAAGAACAAGCGGACGAACGGCATTCCCGCCACCGGTACCTCTGACAACTTGGAAGAAGGCCGTATTCAGCTCATTGAGCAGCGTAATTTGCGTCGACGTATCCACATCGAACTTCGGTTCGTTGATGCTCTCGAACATCAGTTTATTGGAATGATTTTTAAAATTGTTGGCGATTTGAGTCCAAATAGCCTTATATTCGGCCAGCACTTGGTCATGATTCGCCCCCATCGTATTGACCCATTGCCACGAGTCGTGGTGCATGTTGATCATGACGTACAAACCCGATTCCAGCGACCAGTCGACAATTTGCTGAACCCGGCTTATCCACGCCGGATCGACCGTATAAGTCGGAGCCGGACCTGTGTGCTGCTTCCAGGTTACCGGAATCCGGATGCTTTTGAAGCCTTGGGCAGCAATCTTTTGAATAAACGCTTTGGTTACGACCGGGTTGCCCCAAGACGTTTCGTCAGCGCCTGTCGCGTCGAACGAATTGCCTAAATTCCACCCTGGCTGCATTGCACTGACATAGGTCTGAATGTTCGTTGGTGCGGCACTGGCCGAAGCGGTGAATGAAAAGAGACCAAACAACAAGAAAAAGGCCATCATCGCTGATAAAAATGATTTTTTTGTGTACATGACATACTCTCCTTTGCTTATAAAATGTGAACAGCCGCTTTCCGAACCATCCCTCCTTCGCCGGTCAAGTTCAACGCCACTATTATGATAGCGTTTACAAAAAATTTTACCAGTACTTGTTTTGTAAAAATACCCCAATAATTAACTATTTTCTCATTTAAAAATTGATTATTTTAATTGATTTCCAGTGTTTTGTGTGTTATGTTCGTAATTATTAAAGATCTTTAATAAGTTTGATGGCACGACTAATCGTACAAAGGAGTTTCACATGGAAAAGCTGCTTAGTGTCCGGCAAATTCAATTATGGCGTATTGCGATTTATTTTATTTTTGCTCTGCCCGGCTTTGCAATTGCATCCTGGGTATCGCGCACACCCGCTATACGGGATACATTGGGCGCCGCAACGGATGAGATGGGCTGGATTATTTTCGGATTGGCCGTAGGTTCCATTATCGGGCTGCTCTGCGCCAGTCACCTCATTGCAAGCAGGGGCGGGCGTTTTGTCATGGTGGCCGGATTAATCGTTACAACAATAGGGCTCCTAATCGTAGGAGCAGGCGCTTCGTGGCTGCCGTACGGGATCGTTGTGTTCATCGGGCTGGCTGTTTTTGGTTTTGGGAACGGCATCTGTGACGTAGCCATGAATGTAGAAGGAACGGCGGTGGAGCGTGCCGCCAAAAAGACGCTTTTGACGGGCTTTCATGCAGCTTTCAGCGTAGGCAACCTGATCGGCGCAATCGCCGGATCGGCTGCAGCCAGGGCTAATATCCCGGTGCTTGTTCATTTGGTGCTTGCGGCGATCATCGTATTGGTGTCAATTATTTATATATATCGATTCGTTCCTTCCGGAACGGGCCAGGATCGCACGGGCGATGCGGACAAACCGCCGATGACCGCGATGGATCTCTTGGCCGTATGGAAAGAACCGCGGACAATTCTGATCGGCATCATTGTTTTGGGAATGGCTTTTGCCGAAGGATCCGCGAACGATTGGCTGCCTTTGATCATGGTGGACGGCTATCAGGTCACGCCGGCAACGGGATCGTTCGTATACGGCCTATTTGTAGCCGCGATGACGATCAGCCGCGCAGCAGGCGGCATACTGCTGGACAAATTCGGCAGAGTCGCCATATTAAGGGCTTCCGCGGTGTCTGCCGTTGCCGGTTTGCTCATTGTCATATTCAGTCCGACTTATATGATCGCTTCGATTGGCGTCGTATTGTGGGGATTCGGCGCCGCATTCGGATTTCCTGTGGGCCTGTCTGCCGCAGGCGACGATCCCCGCGGGGTTGCTGCCAGAGTAGGGGCGGTCTCGACGGCCGGTTATCTTGCTTTCCTCGTAGGACCGCCTCTTTTGGGCGTAATCGGCAAATCCGTCGGATTGCTGCAGGCGTTGATCGTCGTGCTTGTCGGCGTAACCGTCGCAGGATTATTGTCCCAAGCCGCGAAGCCCGTAGGCGAGCGAGAACAAGACAGGAACATAACGTCTTCGGAAAAGCAGTCTGCGGAACTATAAGCAAAGGCTATTCCAAAAGCAGCGGCGACCGCTTAAGGAACAGCCCTTGGCAAGCTTCATCGTATTCCTTTGCCTGACGATTCCGTCCGCGAATCCCGGGCATATTTCAGCTTGTGCCCTTTGCGGTACTCATGCGCGGCCAGCATCGCAAACGCGATCAGGCTGCATACGCCGCAAAATTGCAAAAAAGCGGAAAAGACGCTGCCCTTCACTTCCGCGAACAGGAGCGAAAACAAACCGGCATTCACAGCTACTCCCAGAAACGTCGCAAACATAAAGAGCCCGGAAGTCCGTCCCGCTTGCTCCGGGGCATGCGAAGTCAGCAAATATGAATGTGCGACGACTCCAAACACTTGTCCGCACAGCAGCATCAGGGAACTGGCCGCAACGGAAAACAACGCGCCGGGAAACCATCCCATCGCCAGCAAAAATATGCCGACCAGCAGGCTGGACACAGCCATCAACGGAACGTCGGCTGCGCTTTTGCGCAATCCGGGAATCAGCAAAGTACCGAGAAATCCGCCTATTCCGTTGCCCAAATAAAAATAACTGAGCCCGATTTGATCGGTATGGTAAATGTCTCGAGCCGCAACTGCCGGAAACATGTTGATCACACCGGCTCCCAAATTAAGAAAAAATATGGATAGCAGGAGCACCCACTTTACCTTGGACGCATCCGGCGCAAATGCGGAAATTTGTCTGGCCTGCGGAGCCGCGGATAAGAATGCCGTTCGCCTCATAAAGACAAACAGGATCAAAACCGAAATGGCAAAGGTAGCCAAATCGATTATGATAATGCTCCTGAAGTTTAAAACAAGCAGAAGCAAGGAACCGCACATGGCTCCAAGCACGTTGGTCGCCCAACTGATATTGGATAGCACCGACATTGCCGAGGCTACCTGTTCAGGTGCGACGTTTTTCCTGATGATGCTGGACTGGGCCGATGTAAAAAGCGGAGTCGCCAAGCTCAATCCGACGATGACAATCAACGCCAGAATAACATTCGATAGACGGCTCATGTCCGACCAAATCATAATCGGAATCAATAGAAACAAACATAACAGGTCCAGCAGAATCAGGATAAAGAGGCTGTTATATTTATCCGCTAAAGGCGCCAGCCATTTTCCGCCCGCCAATATGGGCAAGTATACGCATAAGATCGTCCATCCGAGCAGTGTCCCCGCCCCGCCTTGTTTATCGAATATGTCATATACCGCCCCTGCCCGGAACATCCAATTGCCTAGCTGGCTGACGGCATAAGCGATGAACAGCGGCCATAGCGATCGGAGCCGAAGATGGGATTCCGGCGCAGCAGGCTGTGAGCTTTCCATGTGTATCCTCCTCAGGAAGCAACTTCATCTTCCAGTTCTGTCAGCAATGTGTCCAACTGCTCCGACGCTCCGAAGCTTTGTTTGGCCGCTTGCAATTGGCGCAGCGCCTCATCTGTCCGCCCTAACCGGCGATACAGCAGGCCGAGATTGATGTAATATTCCGGATCAGGCTGAAGATCGATCGCTTGGCGCAAATCGTTCAGGCACTCCTCGTACAGGCCGTTTTGAAAATAAAAGACAGCCCGATTATTGTAAGCTTCGCTCAGCTTCGGATTGCAGGAGATGGCCATATCAAGATCCTGTCGGGCATTATCCAACTGATCCAATTCCTGATATACCAGAGAACGGTTGTTATACGCTTGAGCCTCTTTAGGCTGATAATAGACGGCCATGTTCAGCATCTCCAGCGATTCTTCGTACCGGGCCGCGTTGTAGTAGATCACGCCGAGCCCTACAAATGCGGGAACAGCGTCCGATTTGAGTTCCAGAGCGCGAAGGTAATCCGCTTCCGCCAGCTCGCTTTCTCCCAATTTGTCATACAAATCGGCCCGGTTGATATGCGCCTCGTAATAGGGAGGGCATAAAGCTATCGCCTGGTTGTAGTAGGAGAGCGCTTCTTCGTCGCGATCGTATTTTTTCAGCAGGTTAGCCATATCGTTATAATATTCGCCGTAATTTGGATCGAGCGCGATCGCTTGCTTGTAAGTCTCGTAAGCTTTCGGGAAATCGCCGATGATCTCGTATACCTGTCCCGTATTGTAAACGAGGATCGACTGATGCAGCGCGTAACGTTCATTGCCGTAAATTTGCTCCATTCTTTCGAGACCTCGCGTGCATAGCTCAATCGCTTCTTCCAGACGGCCCTGCCGGGCACGGATGTAGGCGAGCGCATTTTCCGCAAAAACCTTTATGTAATCGTACTTGGGATGATTGTGAAACAGACTGTCGATTTTCTCTAAATTAAGCAGCGCGTAATGTTCAGCTCTGGGCAAATCGACGGGAATTTGATAGCGTCCGTAGGTCATGCTCTGAGAATACAAAATCATAGGGACGGAGTGGCTTTCCGGAAATTGCTGGTAGAAAAATTCCAAGTATGGAATCGAGAGCCGCGCCAAGCCGAGCGAATACAAAATGAACGACATGCGGATAAACACCGCGTTGTGCGGTTGTTCGCCGTCCGGTAGAATTCGCAAGTGAGAAGAAGTGTAATAGGGCGAAAACATTTCGAACCAGGTATCGTACAGGCCGATTTCCTGCAATTTGATCGAGACCGGGGTGAGCGCCTCCAATTGTTCGGTCTGCGTCTCCAGCGCCAGGCAATGAACCGGATGTAAAAGCGATTCGCCGCCGCCCGCAGCGTTCAGCTTCATGATTTGTTCTCTGTGGTATTTGGCGCGGATTTGCGGATGGAACGTCTCGTAGTTCCGAACCGCCGCGGGGTCGTCCGAGACGCAGTGGTCTTCGATATAGGTCTGCAATAAAGCGGAACGAAACTTCTCCCCCTTCAGATTCAAATAAAAATCCAGGTAGGTGTCGAATGAGAGATACGGATTTGCCTCCAGGCCGACCGCGGCTCCGTCCAGCAAGGAATGCAGCTTGGAAGGATTACCGCCCGACAACGCGTAGAGTTGATCGGCTTGTCTGGGAGACACCTTGATTGTCTGAGGGACGGATGAAAGAAACGCCTCGAATTCCCCGCGGCTCATCCGATTTATCTCTGTCATGGCGCAGGCTTCCTCAATATCCTGATCCAAAGGACGGTCGCACAGCAGGATAACCCGCAGGGAAGCGGCGAGCTTGCGGCGGCGCATCAGAATGCGCAAAAAAGATTTTACGGTCTGTGAAACGTCATGACCCTGATCGACAATAAGCATAAACCGGCGGTTCAGAGTCTGACAGTAATCGAGTAGAAATTCATACACACCGTGAAGCAGCTTCTCTTGATATTCATGATGATAAAAGCGGGTGCGCTCCTCTTGGGGAGCCAGGTTCGTCAAATCCTTCGGATACTTGAAATAATCGGAAGGCAGAAAAGGAAACAACCGCTTCAAAGATTGCTCATGACGATGAATGAGTTCAGGTTTCGTTTCCGACGCGTCACGCAATACCGTCCGGAGAAGCGGATATAATGCGGCAAAATATCCGTGCGTTAATTGACCTCCGTTCGATAAAAGGACGGACTCATCCGCTAGTTTCTTATTTGCCCAAGCCTGTACCGTATCTCTTTTGCCGATGCCGGATTCTCCATAAACGGAAATAAAGAGACGGTTTCCTTCAAGCAGCCGGCTCCAGGCCTGGTCCAATTGCGGAAATATTTCAAGCCTGACTCTCATAGCTGTATGGATCATTATAACATACCTCCCTGAGAATGGATTAGCGTCAATGAAAAGAAGAGACCTAAAGTCAAGCTTTAGGTCTCTCTTTTCACTGCAATTAGTTCGCGATGTAAGGCGTTGTTGTCCGAATTGTGCTGGATTTCTTGGAAGTTTTTTTAATCATTTTCCACACCTCGCTTCCAAGTAAATGTATGGACACGTTAAATCAATAGTATAAAAATTACATAATATACTACAATGCCCATCTGAAACAAGCATATCACGCTTGGGACTTTTTTACAATATACCTGACGCAATTTTGTTAAAATTTCTCACATTAAAATTAAGATTCATATGCAATTACTTTGCTCATATAATTTCATTGCATCATAAACAGGAATATTTTACAATATTAAGTGTATTTCGCGTTATATTTCATTACATTTATCAGAAATCATTAATGCCTATTACTATTGGGAGGTAGGTTATGAGTTTGGAGACTAGGCTTCAAAAGCAGAATCTGACTGCTCTGCATCAGGCAATTTCCGAGAATTACCGAAATTTTATTGTGGGGCATATCAATGAAAGCTGTCTGCGGCTTGCCGTGTTCACAGGCGACTATCCTTGGCATTCTCATCCGGACTCGGACGAATTGTTTCTCGTGGTTGAAGGCGAGCTTATTATCGAGATTTCGGGGCAGGACCCGATTATTCTGCAGCCGAATGATTTCGTTACGATTCCTGCCGGAACTATTCACCGCACCCGTTCGCTGGTGCGCACAGTCAACTTGTGTTTTGAACATACCGACTCCGGGACTTTATTTCATGAGGAGTTGAACGAATGAAAATCGGGGTTGCAGAGCTGCGGAGATTGGCGGAAAGCACCGAATTCAAGGAAGCGATGCTTTCTCCGGACGGCAAACATGCCGCCTTGATCAGCAGCCGCGGGGATCTTGGAACCGATCAGTTTATTTCCGGGCTGCATGTATGCGCGTGCCGGGAAGATTCATTGAACCGTCTGTGGTCGATAGAATCGGCCGGCGTTCGATGCCCGCGCTTTTCCCCGGACGGAAGCTTCCTTGCTTTCCTCGGCGCGTCGAATGAAGGCGATCACGATGCAATCTCCGTTATGACGCTGCGGGACGGTTCTGTCCAAACCTTGACCCATAAGCTGAACGGCGCGGCTTGGTTAGTTTGGGACAAGGACGGAAAAGGATTTTACGTCGTATGCGACGAGCCCTGTTCCGAGTCCGAAGAGGAGTTCAGCGATTATTGGCATATCGCAAGCATCCCCCAACGATGGTCCTGGTGGCGCAAGCGGAGAGTTCTCCAGCACGTGCCCCTGCATTCGAACGAATCGGATGCCTGCCATTTGGAGAAGCTTGCCGGGCCCTGTTACGAGATCAGTCACCTCGCACTCTCTCCCCGAAGAGATACGCTTTATTTTGCAGAAGAAATTTGCGCGAACCGGGTCCATACTCAGCTTCAACTGCACCAATTGGACTTGGAATCAAAGGAACGACGAAACTGTATTCCGCTGCCTCACAGCTTCATGGGCACTCCCGTCCCTTCGCCTTCCGGGCGGTATCTTGCTTATGTCGGCGCCCGGACGAAAGAACTTGAGACTTCTCCGTTTGCTCTTCAGGATTACGTTCATGAGAATTCCGATCCGACGGGTTTCGGGGTAAACGCCTACGATACCCGAATCCATATACTCGATCAGCACGATCTTCTCCTTTATCAGCTTGGGGCAGAGGCCCCGCTATGCGCCGGCATCCCCGTAGGGATGGGCGTGGTTACACAAGAGATCCATTGGACGGGCGAAGAGGAAATCTGCTATATTGCCACCTGCGGCAATAAAACGGCGCTGGCCCGGCAGCATATTCGCGATGAGACAACGCTGTTGTGGGACGTCCTCGGCAGAGGCTCTTCCCGCTGCCACAGCTTCTCCTCGAACGGCACATGCCTGTGCATCCACTCGGAGGACGGAGTCCCCTTCGTTCCCGCCATGTTTTCCGCGGACAGCCCCAGGATGCGTATTTTCATGGAAATGCTGCCCTTCATGTTTCCATCCGAGTTGACATGGTGTCCCCCTGTTGAGATAGAGGGCATTCCGGCGAGCGGGGCATGGCTGTACACGCCGCGTCAGGGGAACGGCGCGCCGCCCGCTTCCGTGCCGCTAATCGTTTACGTGTACGGCGGCGCCGCCCCCCTTTGCATGGCCTATGAAGACACGCATCAACTGCTTGCGAATCAAGGCTATGCCGTGCTGGCCATCAACTCGTCCGGAAGCGCAGGATTCGGCCGAACCCGGGCGGACCGGCACCTGAATGACTGGGGGACGATCACCGTCCCGGAGACGCTGGAGAGCATCGGCATTGTGCTCCAGCGGCATCCGCAATTAGACCCTGCTAGTGTCGCTCTCTATGGGGGCAGCTACGGCGGCTTTTTAACGATGCGGTGCATTGCGCATTCCAAGCTTTTCAAAGCTGCATGCTCGATTTCAGGGATCGGCAGCTTGGCTAGTTATTGGGGCTCCAGCCATTACGGATACCAATATGGGCTCAGCGCTTTGCCCCGGTCATTTCCGTGGACAAATCCGGCGCTTTACGTCGAATCCTCCCCGCTTTTTCAAGCGGATCGGATCGCCGCGCCGCTGCTGCTCGTTCACGGGGAGTTTGACGCTGTTGTTCCCTTAACGGAGTCGGAGCAAATGTTTACCGCCTTGAAGGCGCTCGGCAAAGAGGCTTCCTTGATTATTTTTCACGAGGAGGATCACGGCATCCGGGGCCGGCCCCGGGCTAAATGGATGCTTCGACGCCTGCTTCTCGCCTGGTTTGACAAGCATTTGAAGAACGATGAAAAAGCCTGGATCTCATACACCTCGGGGGATGTGGACCAGGCAATCCGGATTTGACGATGATGAGACCCCTGACTTTCCGTATACAGCAAAAATCAGGAGATATCTGGCATGCCGACCCGTTTAGAATGATTTCAAAAAGTTAACGGCCTTAGCGATGTCCGCTTCGGGATCTGCGCCGACTTCCCGCTCGATCGTCAGGTAGCCCTTATACCCGATCTCCCGCAGGGCGTTCAAATAGCCGGTCCAATCCACGGCTCCTTCGCCGAGCGGCACTTCTCGAAACGCTTCTCCCGATTCGGCCATGTCGGCGATTGCCTGGTGATCAAGCGGCTCATAACCGAGCGCGCCGTAAATTTCGCGGGGATCGACTTCACGCAGGCGAATGCCGTCCTTGGCATGCGTATGAACGATGTAATCCTTGAGCGTATAGACGCCTTGCACAGGATCGTCGCCGGTCACCATGACCATATTGGCCGGATCGAAATTGACCGAGACGCCCTTCGAGCCAAGCCCGTCGAGAAACTGCTTCAGGCATGCAGCCGGTTCAGGTCCCGTTTCGATCGCGAAGTAAGCGTTCATCCCGGTCGCGTATCGGCTCAATTCCTCGCAAGCGCGGTGCATCGCCTCGTAGACCCGGTCGTTCGGGTCGTCCGGCACAATGCCGATATGCGTCGTCACCACGTTCGTCCCCAGATCTGCCGCCAGATCGAGAATTCGCTTCGACTTCTCGATTTTGTGCGGGTTGGCGGCTTCATCCTGAAAGCCATGCCCTCCAAGGTCGCCGACCAAGGCGGAAATCTCCAGCCCGAGCGATGCGATATACGATTTCCATTCTTTGCGTGCCGCGGCGGAAAGGTTCGCCGGATCCATTTCGCCGTGCACAGCGTATATTTGCACCCCGTCCGCCCCGATTTTTTGCGCCTTGATCAGTCCTTCCTTTACTCCAACGCGAAAGCTGTCCACAATGACGCCGATTTTGTTGCGATTCGCTGCCGCCAATTCGCATTTCCCCTTCCATTGATCCATATCGGATCGGATTATTCGGCCTCTTCCCAGAAGCGTTTGGCATTGTCCAAAGAAAGCTTCGTTCCCCGTACGCAAGGCTCCATCCCTTCGAATTCAACGGATAAGTACCCGTCATAGCCGGAACGGCGCACGATTTGCAGCGCCCCCCTGACATCGAGGTCTCCGTGCCCGGCAATCGCGCCCCGCAAATAATTTCCGCCTGCCGATCTGAACCACCCTTCCCCAGGATCATGGGTCACCGGTCTGCGGTAAAAGTCTTTGACATGAACCATGGATGCATAAGGTGCATTATTGCGAACCCCAGTGAGCGGATCTTCATCCACGCAAACGAAATTGCCGATGTCGAGCGTCGTCCGGAAATTGCTGCGGTTCACCTCATGCAGCAGCGCCTGCACCCTGTCGCTGGCCTGAACGTAGTAGCCGTGGTTTTCCACGCTTGTGATAATGCCGAGCGGTTCCGCGTAATCGGCAATTCGCCGGCACGCTTCGGCGAGCCGCGGCAAGTCCGCGGCGAATCTGCGAATCGAGGTGTCGGGCGAAGCCGCAACGTCGTGCCTCATCCGCTTTGCGCCAAGCGCGGCCGCAATGTCGACTTCCCGCATCACGCGTTCGATTTCCCGCTCGTAGGCCGCCTCGTCCAAGCCTGCGAAGTTGGCGCCGACGGCGTAATTGGAAATGTCGAGGCCGGCCTCTGACGCTTTTTTGCGAATGGCTTCGATGAGGTCCGGGTTGTCCGTTAAGCTGAAACCAAGCGGCACGATCTCAACGTGCTCCCCGCCCATCGCCGCAATATGATCGATCGCTTCGACGACGGTCATCTCCCCTGTCTGCATAGCCTGCCAAAAGCTGTAGGTGCTGACGCCGATTTTCATAAGCGGATTTCCTCGCCTTTCTCCGCGGACTCGTAGATGCCGCACAAAATTTTCATCATTTCCACCCCGTCTTCCACCGGGCTAAGCGGCAGTGTTCCTGTCAGAACGCATGTAAGGAAATGATCGATTTCATTCCGAAAAGCCGATTCAATATCGAGTCCGGCGTGATCCGTTTGCGGATGGACGTTCAGCATCGTATCGTATTTTTCGGTTACGATGACGACCTCCGGATCGATTTCGAAGCCGCCCTTATCTCCATACAGCTTCACTGTATTCTCATTCTGCTTGGCATGCAGGGTGAAGCTCACATCGACGACCAGCGATGCGCCGTTCTCAAAGCGGATCAGCGCGCTTGCCAGATCTTCGACCGTATTTCTCGACGCATCGTAGTCCGCCGCTTTGTAAAAAGACATATTGCGGACATTCGCCCGGTTGCCAAGCTTCCGGTACGTATTGGCGCTGACCGTCTTTACCTTCGGCCTGCCCATCAAATACCAGCACAAATCGATGATGTGCACGCCGATATCGATCAGCGGCCCCCCGCCGGAACGTTCGACGTCGGCGAACCATCCGCCGGGATTGCCGAGCCTGCGAATCGTGGACGCTTTCGCAAAGTACAAATCCCCGAATTCGCCGTTATCGACGAATCGGCGCAGCATTTGGACGTTCGGATCGAACCTGCGAACGTAGCCGATTTGCAGCAGCTTCCCGGACGACTTGACCGCTTGCTCGATTCGCAGCGCCTCCTCTACTGTGCGGCAAAGCGGCTTTTCCACGAGAACGTGCTTGCCGGCTTCCAGCGCGGCGATGCAAATTTCCGCATGGGTATTGTTCCACGTACAAATACTGACGGCATCGATGTCCGGATCGGCGAGCAGATCTCGGTAGCCCGTGTACGTTTTCCCCGCGCCGTATGCCGCCGCTACTGCACGGACTCTTGCTTCGTTCAAATCGCAGATAGCCGCAATGACTGCGACGGGATGGCTTGCGTACGCTTTCAAATGAAGCTCCGAAATGGATCCCGTGCCAATAATGCCGATGTTAATCTGATTCATACACGCCACTCTCCTCTAGTTCGCCAAGCATTTGCTCTATAAATCGTATTATAATGGGATAGACGTATATGACCATGAATAAGCATGCTCTTTATTTGCACGATTGTGCTATCTAAGGACTGGCGGACTTATCGTCGTGAACAGCAACGAGTTGCATTACGGGATCAAGCTCAGCCGATAATTTGTATTATTTTGCGATGATTGCGTACGAAAACAAAAAAGCCTGTTCCTTTAGGCATGAGCGAACTCACTCCAAATGAACAGACTTTCATTAGTGCATCAATGCGCGGACAAACGCTCCCCTTCGGGCTCTCCCTCCGGCTGAGCCGCGCGCTTCAGCAAGAACGCGCCGAGCCAGGCAATGGCAACCAGCGCAAAAGCAACCAGGAAGGCGCTTTTCATTCCCGCTATCAAGGATAAAATCTTGAGCTCCGCCGTTTCACCGCCGCCTGCTTGGGCCAAATATTTGCCGGAACTGTTCGTCATCACCGTCACCAGCAATGCCGTGCCGACTGCGCCCGATACTTGCTGCAGCGTACTGATAACAGCTGTCCCGTGTGCATACAGCCTGGCCGGAAGCTCGTTCAGCGCATTGGTCATAACCGGCATCATGAGCATCGAAATCCCCAGCATCAAGAATGTATTCAGAATCATGATCGTGATGTAGGAGGTCGACAAGGTGATGAAAGCGAACTGCAATAGCGTGTTGCCCACCAGCACCAATCCGATAATCGCCAGCCACTTGGCGCCGAATTTATCGAACAGCCGGCCGGTGATCGGGGACATGATGCCCATCAGGATACCGCCCGGCAGCATGACCAGACCCGCCTGCAGCGGACTGTAGCCCAGCGCATTTTGCAGGAAGATCGGGAGCAGCATCATCGCGGAGAACATCGCCATCATGACGATCATCATGATCACCGTCGATATTCTGAATATCCGATACGTAAAGGTCCGCAAATCGAGCAGGGGCTGCTCCATTGTCAGCTGCCTCCAGGTGAACAGCGCCAGCGCAACGACGCCGATGCCCGCAGGGGCAACAACTTCAGGGCTTGACCACCCTCCATGGCCCTCGCCAGCGCTGCTGAAGCCGTATACGATACCGCCGAAACCGATCGTAGAGAGCAGCAAGGACAGCAAGTCGATCTTCGGCTTCGTCGTTTCGGTTACATTTTTCAGCTTGATAAAGGCGAAAACAATGACAAATAACGCAACCGGCAGCACACTGTAAAAAAGAACCCGCCAGCTGAAATGTTCGACGATAATCCCCGACAAAGTAGGTCCGATCGCCGGAGCGAACGTGATGACGATGCCGATCGTGCCCATAGCGGAGCCCCGTTTTTCCATCGGCACGACGGAGAATACGACGTTGGTCAGCAGCGGAAAGAGCAGCCCCGTTCCCGACGCCTGCAGCATCCGGCCTATGAACAGCGTTGCGAATCCCGGAGCTAGTGCCGCTATGGCTGTGCCTGCGAAAAACAGACACATAGCCGTAAGGAACAATGCTCTTGTTGTAAAGCGTTGGATGAGAAAAGCCGTGACCGGAATCAGCACGCCGATCACCAGCAAATAGCCGGTGGTCAACCATTGGGCCGTGCTCGGCAAAATCCCGATGTCCGCCATAATTTTCGACAAAGCTACATTCAGCAGCGTCTCATTCAAGATCGCAACGAACACGCCAAGAATCATCACCATGACGACCAGCAGATTGCCTTTGCTCCCGAACATCCCTTCGCTGCCGGGATGCGCCGCTTGTTTGTTTACTGTATCCACTCTCTTTCTCCTCTCTCCTTTTCCGGTAAGACGGTTCTGCATGCCAAACTATTGTAACATGCGGCCCAGACCGTCATTTCTTATCGATTGCTATGTTAGCAGGGCCTCTGCAGCTTGCATCAACAATAGCATAAAGGCATTGTACAGGAACGTAGACCCCTGCACAATGCCTTTTTTAAATATAACAAAATTTTAACATACGGCTTGCTGCTTGTTGCTTGGTACGATGTCATTTACTCATTTATATATGTTCAACGGTAGATGTTTCAAGGATTGGCCCGGAGCGGAAGCAACCAGATTGTTTTCCAAGTCGAACTCAATCGGCTCAATGCGAGAAATTCGTTGCAGGAATGCTGTCAAGGCAACGTTCAATTCCAATCTTGCGAGAGGTGCGCCAAGACAAAAATGCGGGCCATTGCCGAAGGTTAAATGCTTTTTGTTATTATTTCGATGAATATCAAGTGCATACGGATTCTCGAACATACTTTCATCCATATTGGCCGCGCTCATCCACGCTATGACAACATCCCCCTTTTTCAGCTTGACACCCAACATATCGTTGTCCTGTTTGACGGTACGATGCCTTTTCGAAATATGAAACCTGTAGCGAAGCATTTCTTCGACAGCTTTCGGAACGAGTTCCAAGTCGTTTCTTAATTGTTCATATAAAGTCTCGTCATCGTACAGAAGGGAGTAAAAAGTACTTGAAAGCATGTGGCTAGTCGTTTCGATGCCCGCTCCTAATAAAAGCATTGTCGTTCGAACGACCTCATCGTCCGTAAATCTCTCGCCGTCGAGCTCGGCATTCAACAAGTCCGAGATGATATCATCAGCTAGATTTAATCGTTTGTGAACGACGATCGGATACAGGTATTGGTAATACTCTTTGGCAGCAACCTGCTTTTTATACTCGATTTCCTGTTTGTTTTCTGCGGTGGGAGGTTGGAATAAAATATCGACCCAGCTTTTAAACCTGTAACTATCTTCTAAAGGGATACCAAGCAAGTCAGCCATTGCCATGGAAGGCAAGGGTCCTGCCAGTGCGTGGACGATATCGACCGTGGCGCCTGCCTCCATGTCATCGACAAGTTTATTCGCAACCTGTTGGATCCGCGGTTCCCATATTTTCAAGCTGCGAGGGGTGAAAGCTCCCGACAGCAGGGAACGGTATTTTTGATGCCGCGGCGGATCCATGTTTGAAATACTTGTTTTCTCAGGTGGCGATCCTTCTTTATTATTCGCTCCGACAATGAACGTCGTTCTCGAGCCTTCGCTTGAAAATAGTTCATGGTTGCTCAATACCTGTTTGACGTCATCGTACCTGAATACATTCCAGGTATCTGTTTCTTGATGATAATGTACAGGGTTATCAAGCAGCATCTTCTTGTACCATTCAAGCGGGAAAAATTGTTCGGATCTCGTTTGAAAGTTGGTAATGTCTTGGAGTGAAATCAATTCTTTGTTCATAAGAAATGCACCTCCATTTAGAAATTTGAAATATCCGAAATTTGTACTTTTAGTATATTTTTATACCATTAGTATATATTTTAAGTTATCCGTATATCTTTTATCAATGATTCATTAGACCCAAACAATAAATCCTTTATATGTAAATATTTACGTCAAAAATAGACAAAAAAAATGGCCCGCCATCGTTGCCGACCGTCTCCATTTTTTTCTCTGCTGCTTGCCACCCGGGTCCGGGTTATTTAATCGCGTACGATAAATCATAACGGGCAAATAAATCCGACATCGCTTTCTTGGCTTCCGCCGCGTCCGGCCCCATGACGTACAGTTCGTAATTGTGATGATCCGCCAGTGTTACAAAAACACTGAGAATGCTTTTGGCGTCAACAATCACATTCCCGAACTTCAGTACGCATGAGGATTCGAATTGATTCGCCGTCTTCGAGATTTCCCAACCGATTTCCGTCGTATTATGCATGTTAAGCGGCCTCCTCGCCGACCTTCTTTCTTACCCCAAGCACTTTTTGCAAAACGATGAACAAGAACAGCAGCAGTCCGATCGCAATTTTCGTCCACCAGGAGCTTAAGGTGCCTTCAAACATGATCAGCGTCTGGATGATGCCTTGAATAAGAACGCCGATCAGTGTTCCCGCCACAAAGCCGGTTCCGCCCGTCAGCAGCGTACCGCCGATCACAACAGCAGCTATCGTATCCAACTCTGCGCCCAGCGCATGCAAACCGTAACCGGACAGCATGTAGAAGGTGAAGACGACGCCGGCCAGGGAAGAGCAAAAACCGCTCAGGGTATATACGAACACTTTTGTCCGTTTTACAGGCAAACCCATCAGCATGGCGGAATGCTCGTTGCCGCCTAACGCATAAATGTTGCGGCCAAACCGGGTGTAATGAGCCAGTACGATCGCCCCCGCCACCACGCATAGGGCAATAATGACACTTATGGACACATACGAGCCGCCAAGTACATACACTTTGGTTTGCGAAACCGCTTTGTACCATTCGTTCTCAATCGTAATGCTCTCGATGCTGATGACGTAGCACAATCCTCTCGCCAGGAACATCCCCGCCAGAGTCACGATGAAAGGCTGCAGGTTAAAGTGATGTATCAGGCTGCCCATGCACCAGCCAAATACGCTGCCCATGACCAGTACTAACGGAATAACGACGCCCGGCGACCAGTGATGATTTTGTACCAGGCTTGCCGATATCATTGTAGTTAAAGCGATTACCGAGCCGACTGACAAATCAATGCCGCCCGAAATGATGACGAAGGTCATCCCAATGGCTGCAATGAGCAGAAATGAATTATCGATCAGCAGATTAAAAAATACTTGCAGAGAGAAAAATCCCCTGTACTCTATCGAGCCCGCCGCGAACATGACAATAAATAAAGCGACGGTCGCGAGCAGCGGAAGATATCTTTTATCTATGGTGCGCAGCCTCATGCGGCAACCTCCTGTTCCACTGTTTTTTGTTTGGATTTGCGTTTGGATGCGAGCGATTTGCGGAACGCTTCCGATTGGATCAGGCAGACGATCAGTACGACGACCGCTTTGACGACCAGCGTAATTTCCGGCGGTACGCCGATCGAGTAGATGGAAGTCGTCAGCGTCTGAATAATGAGCGCACCTATAATCGTGCCGGACAAATAAAATCTTCCGCCGTTCAGCGAATTGCCGCCGATAACGACCGCCAAAATGGCATCGAGCTCATACCATAGCCCGGCATTGTTTCCGTCTGCGCTGGATACGTTGGAACTCAAAATGATGCCGGCAAGGCCGCTCAAGAAAGCACACAGCACGTAGACGGTAAAAATGATGGAGCTCGACCGGATTCCCGCCAGACGGCTCGCCGTCGGATTGGAACCAACCGATTCGATAAACAGCCCGATTGCAGTTTTTCTTGTTAAGACTGCAGCTATAATGAAGAAGAACGCGATAATAAATATCGAGAACGGGAGACCTAGCAAATATCCGCCTCCGATAAAGGAATAAGGTTTGGAGGAGACGGTGATGATTTGTCCGTTCGTGATCAATTGCGCTACGCCGCGTCCGGCGACCATCAGGATCAGCGTTGCAACGATCGGCTGAATGCCGAGGAAGCTGACAAGCAGCCCGTTCCATGCCCCTGCAGCCAAGGAAAGTAATAGCGCAATACCTACAGCCATAAACAACGTGCTCATATCGCCGGCGCCTTGCTTGGAAATGAGCAGGCAGGCCATTGCGCCTGCGATGGAAACGACGGAGCCTACGGATAAGTCGATCCCTTTAGTGGCGATGACAAAAGTCATACCGATCGAGATGAGTACGAGGGGCGCCGCGCGATTCAAAATATCAATCAGGCTGCCGAACAAATGACCTTCCTTCATCGTAATGGAAAAAAAATCGTGATTATGAATGAGGTTGGCGATCAATAAGAAAGCCAAAGTGACTAAAGGCCAGAACAAACGGCTGCTCATTTGGCTTCCCCTCCTGCGATTGCTTTCATAATATCTTGCTGACTTATGCCAACGTTTGCGACTTCGGCAATTTTACGCCGGTCCCTCAGGACGGCGATTTTTTGGGAAGAACGAACGACTTCTTCCAGCTCGGAAGAAATAAACAGAATCGACATTCCCTCCTCGCACAGCAGCGCCATTTGCTTCTGGATTTCCGTCTTCGCTCCGACATCGATCCCCCGCGTCGGCTCATCCAGGATGAGCAGTTCCGGATTCGTCAGCAGCCACCGCCCAAGAATCACCTTTTGCTGATTGCCGCCGCTTAAGTTTTTAATTAAGGCCTCGGGACCCGGCGTTTTAATATTGAGCAGCTCGATATATTGATCCGCAAGCTCGGTCTGCTTCTTCTTCGGTAAAAACCGGAAAATGCCGAGTGTCGCTTGCATGGCGAGAATCATATTTTCCCGCACTGTCAGATCCTCGATGATGGCCTCCGTTTTCCGGTTTTCAGGGCAGAAGGCGATCCTTGCGTCTATCGCTTGGCGCGGCGAATTCAACTGGACGGCTTTGCCGTTTATTTGAATTTCCCCTTGATCCGCACGGTCCGCTCCGAACAAAATGCGGGCGATTTCCGTTCGGCCGGAACCCAGTAAACCGGCCAGGCTCAATATTTCTCCCGGGTACAAATTCAAATCGAACGGCTCGATCGAGCCTTTGCGCGCAACCTGCTTGGCCTGCAGGAAAGGCTGCTTTGCGCTGTTCGTTTTATGTGAAGCCATTCTATTAGGCAACTGTTCCAATTCACTCATATCTTTGCCGATCATTTTGGATACGAGATCCATGCGCGACAGCTCTTCGGTCAAATATTCCCCTTCAAATTGGCCGTTTCGCAAAATCGTAATCCGATCCGACATTTCATAGACTTGATCCAGGAAATGCGTGACGAATAAAATCGCCAAGCCTTCCGATTTCAACTTGTGCATCACATGAAACAATTGTTTCACTTCATTCGTATCCAAGCTGGACGTCGGCTCATCCAAAATCAAGACCTTCGCCGAAACATTCAAGGCTCTGGCAATCGCCACCATTTGCTGAATCGCTACGGAATACGATCCAAGCAGCTTGGACGGATCGATGTCCATATGTAATCGTTTGAGCAGCTCCTTGGAACGGGAATTCATTTCTTTCCAATCGATAAAGCCTCTGCGCATCGGCTCGCGGCCGATAAAAATATTTTCGGAAACCGTTAAATTCGTACATAAATTGACTTCCTGATAAACGGTGCTGATGCCGAGCTCCTGCGCTTGCAGCGGGCTTTCCGCGCGAATCTGCCGGTCGTCAAGCCAAATTTGGCCTTCGTCAATGGCATGCACGCCGGTTAACACTTTAATGAGGGTCGATTTACCTGCACCATTTTGGCCCATCAACGCGTGAATTTCCCCCGGAAACAGGCGAAAGTTCACATCGGTCAAAGCCTTGACTCCGGGAAACTGCTTATGAATATGCTCCATGCGCAAGCGAGGTTTTTTATCTGTCACCTTCTTGGCCTCCTATCCTGAATAACGATCCGGAACCGGAAAATCTCTCGCCAAGCTGCACTTTTGATGCGGCGTAGTGAGCTGTTTGGCAGCTTGCGAGAGTCATCCCGGTCCAATCCATGTTACAGTCAGATCAAATTAGTACTGGCGGTTCGGCAATTCTTTTTCCGCCGTTTCTTGCGGGAATACGCCTTCTTTGGTCAAAATGCGTTTAGGCACTTCTTTGCCCGCTACGACATCTTTTACGATTTGCATCACTTGCGGCCCCATCAGAGGGTTGCATTCGACAATCACGTTGATTTTGCCGTCTTTCATTGCTTGGAAAGCGTCCTTGGTTCCGTCCAGAGAGATGATGAGAATATCTTTGCCCGGCTTAATGCCTGCTTCTTCAAGGGCTTGGATAGCGCCCAGCGCCATATCGTCGTTGTGCGCGTACAGCACGTCCATTTTGGTGTTCTCCGCCTTCGCGGATTTGATGAACGCCTCCATGACTTCCTTCCCTTTAGCGCGCGTAAAGTCGCCGGTTTGGGATTTTACGATTTTCAGGTTAGGGTTATCTTTAATGACTTCTTCAAAGCCTTTTTTACGGTCGATAGCCGGTGCGGAGCCAGTCGTTCCTTGCAGCTCAACAATGTTGATCGGACCCTTCTGATCCTTCACTTTGCCAAGCAGCCATTTGCCCGCGTTGCGGCCTTCTTCTACGAAATCGGAGCCAAGGAACGTTTTATAGAGTGAGGTGTCTTTGGAATCTACCGCACGGTCAGTCAGCACGACCGGAATGTTCGCATCCTTCGCTTCTTTCAAAACCGTATCCCAACCGGATTCAACAACCGGGGAAAAAGCGATAACGTCCACCTTTTGCGCAATATAGCTGCGGATCGCCTTAATTTGGTTTTCCTGCTTTTGCTGGGCGTCGGAAAACTTCAGATCAATTCCCGCTTCCTTCGCCGAATCCTGGATCGACTTGGTGTTCGCTGTCCGCCAGCCGCTTTCCGCACCAACTTGCGCGAAGCCGAGCGTAATTTTTTTGTCGGCCGGCTTAGTCGCCTCGGCTCCTTTGGCTGCCGTGTCCTTGGTCCCGCTTGCCGGTGCGCTTCCGCAAGCCGCAGTAAGAAGCATCGTTGCTGCCATCAAAACGGCAGCGCCTGATTTCCACATCTTTTTCATTCGTTAAACCCTCCTTATGGTTCACCATCGTTTGGCGTAGCTTCATTTTAAAACGCTTTCAACTGCGAATGAATAGAATCCATTCTGAATAAATTAGACTCTTATTCGGTTATTTGCGGCGGCGGGGACCAAAATATTGTTTTTTTACGAATCAATTTGAATTTTTTCACGTGTCTAGCTGGAGAGACCCGGAATACCCCTCCATATAGCGGGTTGCAAATAAAAAAAAACGCCTACGTGCAGTCCGGCGACGTCATCCCGCTGGAGATCGAAAACAACGATCTGATCCTCTGTTTCGGCTGGATCCGCCCCAAAAACAAACATTTATCCCGAGCTGCCCAAGAGTTCGTCAAAGTACTGAAAGGCATAATTGAAGAACAAGGATTTTAGCTGGCGGCCTAACACGCTGAGCGCGAGCGCAGGGCGGCCCGACGCGGACGGCTAAGTGCGCTATTGCGTGGGGGGGCGGCCGACGCGGACGGCTAAGTGCGCTATTGCGTGGGGGGGCGGCCGACGCGGACGGCTAAGTGCGCTATTGCGTGGGGGGGCGGCCGACGCGGACGGCTAAGTCCGCTATTGCGTGGGGGGGGCGACTGACCAGGACGGCTAAGTGCGCTATTGCGTGTGCGTGGGGACGCGTGGGTAACTATTCTTTTACCTCCCAGAAACCGGGGCTGCCGTTTGTGAAGCGGCTCGCTAGCCGTAAAACCTGCAAAAGTGCAGGCTTTTTCGGCAAAAGCGGCTCGTTTGGAGGAAAAGCCTGCGATAGTGCAGGAATTCCCGCTCCAGATAGAACTGAGCCCCGAATTCGGCGAAAAAAACTGCATATTTGCAGGAATTTATCGCTGCAAGCGCATCTTGGGGCAAAAGGATGCACTTTTGCAGTTTTTTTTCGCAAGGCCGGCGTTGTCCTGGCCCCAACAGCTTTTCGACGGCCGGCCACTCGGCACGGCGCGAATAAATAAGGGGTAACCCAACCCCTCGGTCACCCCAAAACTTATAAATGGTTAAATAAGCCTCATTTTATGAGGCTTCAGGTCTGTTGAGAGATGCATCATAGAGCACGCATCCCCGCCCCGCGCCTCTTCTGCACGGGATGCGTATCTGATGCAGGGGACACAAGGCAGACTGACAGGGAAAAATCTGCGAAAGTGCAGGTTTTTCATCGGAAATCGGCTTATTTTGGTGGAAAACCTGCGAAAGTGCAGGAATTTTCGCTGAAAGTGAGTATGAGCCTATGGGTTCGGCGAAAAGCCTGCACTATTGCAGGAATTGTTCGTGGACGGCGATCAAGGACGCAAATTCATGTATTTTTGCAGGTTTTCTTCGTGCAGCCGCGCAAATTATGGTTACCCCCTCTAACGTGTGGTTTTTTCCACAGCCTGCACAATTGCAGAAATATTTTGCGGTCAGGGTAGCGTCAGCGGGCAAAAAGCTCCACTTTATACGAAAATAGAACGCAGCAGACCTGAATATCTTCATTCTATGGAGTGACGTCACGACATCATGGGAGTTTTTCCAGGCATTTTTTGCAATGTGCATGGCAGATTGTAACGATCGGCTCTGGTTTTTCTCAATATTTGCGGTTTTCGATCTCGCGGGCGGCGGTCCCTTGGGTGAATACGCCTTCCTTTACCACGATCCGCTTCGGCAAATTTCTTCCCGCCACAAGCTCGCGGACAGCTTGCATTAAAAGCGGCCCGAACAGCGGGTTGCACTCCACCGTGCAGTTAAGCTTGCCGTCCAGCAGCGCTTGAAACGCTTCTCTCCCCCCGTCCACCGAGACAATAACGATGTCATTCCCGGGCCTCAAGCCGACGGCCTCCATCGCTTCCATCGCACCGAACGCCATGTCGTCGTTATGGGCGAACAACACCTGAATATCATGACCATGCTGCTGCAAAAAACGCGTCATGACCTCCTTGCCCTCTTCTCTCGTAAAATTGCCCGTTTCGCTGGCGATGATTTTCATATTCGGATTATCCTTTATGACTTCCTCAAAGCCCCGCTTCCGGTCCAAAGCCGGCGCCGAATTTTCCGTGCCGCGAATTTCCGCAATATGAATCGGTCCGTTAACGTCCCTCATTTTGTCAAGTACGTATTTGCCGGCTTTGCGGCCTTCTTCCACGAAATTAGAGCCAATGAGCGTGACATACAGAGAGTGGTCCTGTACATCTACCGAGCGGTCCGTTACGATGACAGGAATGCCGGCCTCCTTCGCTTCCTTCAGCACGCTGTCCCAACCGGTCTCCACGACGGGTGAAAAAGCAATCACATCCACCCCTGCCGCAATATACGAACGAATCGCTTCGATTTGTTTGTTCTGCTGCTGTTCAGCATTCGAAAATCTCAAATCGATGCCTGCCTGTTTGGCGGCGTCTTGAATCGATTTGGTATTGGCGTTTCGAAAACGGCTTTCCGAACCAACCTGCGAAAACCCCAATACGACCGGCCTCTCCTCTGCCTCGGGAGCTGTTGTCGTACTGGAATCCGTTTGAAGCATGACGGGAGTCTTCGCAGGGCTCTCCTGCGGTCCGGGCACAGATGAACAAGCACAGAGAAACACGAACAAAAGGATGACCGCCTTCCCCCAACGCTTATGCACAAATTCACCCTCCTTCCTGAAATGAAGACTCACGAATTTTACTTGATGCTCTTGAGCGACTGGTGCGTAACAAAAGTCGGCTCTAACTGATTCAGTTCCGGCACCGCTTTTCCGTCGCAAGCGTCGTTCAGCAGATTGACAATCATATCTCCCCAAGCCTCTTCCTGCTGCGACATCAAAGCGGTAATCTGCTTGTTCGCAACTCCGTCCAGCAGCTCCGGCGAACCGCTGGTCGTAACCGATAATTGGCTTAAGCCCTTGGCTTTCCAGACGAGGATAGCCGCGGAACCCGCCAACGAATCCAGCCCGACATAAGCCTCAAAATGCGGATGCGCGTCTATCATCTTTTCCAAATTGACGATCGCTTTATCCAGACTGTCTCCGTTCGTTCTCAGCTCAAGGAGCTGTATATCCGGCAGTCTGGCCAAATAATCTTTGAAGCCTGCAACCCGCTGCTGAATGCTGGAAAACGAGGCAGTGCCCGTCTCGGCAATGATCATGCCCTTTCCGCCCAAGGCGCGATCGATATACGCAGCAAGCATACGGCCGGCCTCGTAATTGTTGACTCCTATGAAGGCGGCGCGTTTGCTTTGCGGAGCGTCATTATCGAAGCAAATGACTGGAATGCCGGCGTCAACAGCTTTATTAATGTAGGGCTCCAGCGCGGCGGCGTTCACCGGACTGATTGCTATGCCGTCGACATGCTGCTTGATCAAATTTTCCATCATCCGGATCTGCTGCTCGAGATTGGCTTCATCCGGCGCCTTGACAATAAGCTGAGTACCGAGATTGCGGGAGACTGCCTCCGCCCTGCTCGTTACCACCTTATGAAAAACATCGGCTGTCGAATAAACGATGGCGAACGTCCGCCCCGGCTTCTGCACTTCAACGGCGGATTCCTTATGCTCCGGACCGGCGGGCGCTGCCGGCTCAAGCCCGCAGCCCGCCGTCAGGCTCACGAGGATGCAGCATAGAAACAGGAATGCCATATTCCTATAGCGAGCCCGCATGGCCGTTTCCTCCTTCACATGGCTACGCCTGATTACGAAATGCTTTGGTTGTGACGCCGGCGATTTTTTTAAATACCGAATTAAAATAATGCGGATCGCTATAGCCTACCATGGCGGCAATTTCATATGACTTGGCGTTTGTCGTTTTGAGCAGCTCCATCGCCTTCTTAATGCGGGTTTTAATTAAATAATCAATAAACGTTTGCCCGATTCCTTGAGAAAAAATCCCGCTAAAATGGCTTGCGCTTACGTTCACATAAGCCGCAACAACCTGCAAGGAAATATCCGGATTGTCAAAGTTTTTATCGATATAGTTTTTGGCCTTGGCAAGCAGCTCGCCATATTTGTCCGTAATGCGGTCACGATGTTTAAGGCCGAGCGCAAGTACAGAGACAGCGCAGGCCCGCACCTCCTCCAGCCTATTGCTGATCAACAGCGCTTCCTCCACCGCGGCCATCTCCGACAAAAAAGACTGCACGTCTCCATTGGACTCGTGGATAAACGCAGTTACGGCTGCAATCATATCCAAAATGAGATAATGCCAATAAAACTTGCTTTCAGCCTCCGTATGATCGCCGATACCTTGTATGTAACCGCAAACAAAACTGTCGATCTTGGAGACATCGCCCATTTTCAAAAAATTGGGCACTTGATTGCGGTCGTAACCGGCCAATCCTCCTTTATCGATGCTGACAATCGGACGGTTGCGCAAAAAATAATGGTAGCTTTTATTTCGTTCCGCTTCGGAAAATGAGACCGCGATCTCCTGGACCCGCCCTCTGACCGTTCCTTTGCCGTGATAAAACGTGCCGCCAACCCGCTCCTCCAGCAGCTTCAGCTTGCGGATAAAGCTTTGGGCCGCAAACTCCACATGCTCCGGATCGTCTCCTTTTAAAATCCACACATGTTCTTTTTTACTGCGCCTCATATGCAAATGGTCCGCCATGTCGCGCATCGCTTCTTGAAATAGCGGATGCGTCTCAACGCCGCCGGGCATCTCTGCAAGCACCACGAGATAATGCTTCGCAATCAGACCGATGCCTAATGTCTCCGCGGCATGAATAGCCTCCGCTGTCGGGATGGAGCCGGAGCACAAATCGATCAGCAATTGCTCCCTGACCGTTTCCTGATTGATGCTGGCTTTCAGCTGCAGCAGCTCTTTCTTTTTCAGCTCCTCGCGCTCCATATCGATTTTGGCTGCAACACTTTGGAGCACTTGGATCAGCTCCATCGCATTGATCGGTTTCAGGCAATATTCCTCCACCCCGATCCGCAAAGCCTCCCTTGCATAGTTGAATTCGTCATGACCGCTCAAAATAATGATTTTGATCGCCGGCATCTTCTCTTTCACAATCCGGCTTAACTGCAGCCCGTCCATAAAAGGCATTTTAACATCGGTCAGCAAAATATCCGGCGCCAGACTTTCGATTAAAGGAAGCGCCATTTCGCCGTCCGGCGCGTCACCGCAATACACAAATCCCTCCTTTTCCCACTCAATCCGGTTGCGGATGCCTTCTCGGACAAGGACCTCATCATCCACCAACAACACTTTTTTCATCAAATTCTCTCCTTATCGGTATGCTCACGAACACTGTCGTGCCAAAGCCATATTCGCTTTCGATCCGAATACCGTACGGATCTCCGTTATAAAGATTGATTCTTTGATGCACATTGATAATCCCGAACCCTGCCGGTTGAGCCTGGGTATGCTTACTCTCGGCAAGCAGCTCTCTAAGCTGCTCCTGCTTCTCTTTCGTCATGCCTGCGCCGTTGTCCGAGACTCGCAGCTCAATATTTCCGTTCGTTCCATAGCCTCCTGTAATGCGAATGCAGCCCTTGCCCCGCTTGTTTTTAATGCCGTGGTACAAAGCGTTTTCGATCAGCGGCTGAAGCGTCATTTTCAAAATAAGGCAGCCCAGCACATTGTCCTGCACATCGATCTCGTAGTCGAGAATGTCCCTGTACCTCATCTGCTGGATCGTTAAATAGTTGGCGATATGATCCAATTCCTCTTTGAGCGTAATCTCATCTTTACCTTTACTTAATGAAATCCTGAAAAAAGTTGCAAGCGCGTTCACGATGCCGATGACTTCTTCGCTTTTTTTATTTTCCGCCAGCCAAATAATCGAGTCCAGCGTGTTGTACAAAAAATGCGGATTGATCTGGGCCTGCAGCGTCCGCAGCTCCGCGAGCTTCATCTGTTCCTGCTCTTTCATGCTGGTTTCGATCAGCAGCTTGATTTTGTCGAGCATCGTATTGAAGCTGACGCCCAAATCAGCTATTTCATCCTGCCCTCCGCCGGGCACTTTGGCATCCAAATAGCCTGACGCCGCTTGGCGCATCTTATTTTTCAAATACCGGATCGGACGGATCAGCCGGTTGGACACATAGGCATAGAGCGAAATAGTAAACATAATCGTGAAGATAACGCTGACAAAAATGAGCGTTTCAATCTGTTTTGCATCTTTGATCACTTCCTGCAAAGGCACTTCGCCGACGACCTTCCAGCCCGTCAACTCCGAAGTCGTATACACAATAAATTGCCTGCGTCCTGCCACCTCACGAATGTCGTTGCCCGAAGCCGCTCCCAATTGTTGCTTCGTTAAGCCCACAGCGGCACCGGCTGATTTCATACTCTCAGGCAGGATGATCGGCTTCCCCTGCGGGTCCATAACGTAAAAGAAGCCGCTGTCGCCCATCTTTGTATTGTTGCAAAAGTTTTCGATGACCGACACATCCAGGTTCATCACCATAAATCCGATGACTTCGTCCGTAATCTCCTGTTTTACCGTCGAGACGATCGATATTAGGGGAGGATTATCCTCCTCCGCCCGGTCCAAATTGCTGATCCCCCGCGAACCGGCAGGCGGTATGATAAGCACCTCATCACGATGGGCCAACAAGCTTTTGAACTCCGGATAAAGAAACGGGTCCTCATCGATTTGGAAAATGCCCTTTTTCTCGCTAATCCCCTTGCCGTACCTGTTAAAAAGTATAATATTCGTCAGGCCGTTGCTGAACCGGTACGTATCCCGATACAGGCTGAACGTTTTTAATATATCTTTAGCTTCATCATAAGTTTCGCTTTGAATCAGCAGAAACCGCAGTACATTTGAGTTTTTGCTAATGTCCAAAAATTTGCGGTTGTCCGAAAACAGCACGTCGATATCGTTTTTCAGATGCTCCGCCACAAGCTCTGTCGTGGCAATGCTATGCCTGGAAACGGTATTATACGATTTGGTGTAACTGATAATCCCTACGACAATTAAAGGGATGGCGGTCAGCATCACAAACATGACTAACATTTTCGCCCTCAAACTGGAGGATATCCAACGAAACAATCTCATGAAGGTACCCCCGGGTTTCATCGTTCTCGCCCACCAAATTAAAGCGCTTGCAGTACTCCTTATTGTAATCTTTTTTTGATGCTTAGAAAATAGAAAATGATTCGAAAATGTTTTGATTTTTTGTGGCAGCCCATTTTAAATCCAGGTTTTCAAAATGGTATATGCATGAAGAAATTTACTGTAGTATGGTAAAATGATTTCGAGGAGTTGGTACACCGATGGAATTTATGCGTACGATCACAGAGGAGAGGATCCTGGAGGCCATCCGTCGCGGGGAATTAAACAATCTGCCGGGCTCAGGCAAGCCGCTTCCCCCTGATGATCTGGAGAACGTCCCGGAGGAGCTTCGAATCGGCTTCAAGCTGCTCAAAAATGCCGGGCTCATTCCCGAGGAAATGCAGCTTCGCAAAGAAATGGTAACGCTTGGCTACCTGCTCACCGTCTGCCGGGACGATTCCGAGCACACAAAGCTTCAACGTGAGTTGTCGGCCAAGAGGCTCCGCTACCAATCACTGATGTCCGAACGGGGATGGCCGGCATCGGAAGCGTTTACCGAATACGAGCGTCAAATCCAACAAAAGTTAACAGACAACGGCGAATAATACATAAGCTGTAACAGGTTTTAGAACGAATGTCGAAAATGAAAAATAGCCCGTACCATCAAGGCACGGGCTTGCGACATTGAAAACCTAAGCATCGGCTGCGCAGCGGAAGCCCATATTTCCTGACGAGCTATCCGGCATATTCTGGCTGCGGGCAGCCACACGGTATCGGTTGCAGTAAGACTTGTGGCATAAATAGGAGCCGCCGCGCATCACACGGCTCGTCCCTTTCGCCGGACCGATCGGGTTCACCCGCGGCCCGTTCAAGTGAAAGGTGGGGCTGAACCAGTCCGCACACCACTCCCAAACATTGCCGGCAGCTTGGTACAGTCCGTATCCGTTCGGTTCAAAGGATTGCACGGGCGCCGTCCCGAGAAATCCGTCACTGGCGTTGTTTTTTTCCGGGAATTTCCCCTGCCATATATTGCACATGTGCTTGCCGCCGGGTTTAATCTCATCTCCCCACGGATATCGCTTCTGAACGAGTCCTCCCCGCGCGGCAAACTCCCATTCCGCCTCCGTCGGCAGCCGTTTGCCGGCCCATCTGCAGTAAGCTTGCGCATCGTTCCAGGAAATATGAGTGACCGGGTGGTCGAGCCTGCCTTCAATCCCTGAGCCGGGCCCTTCCGGAGCGCGCCAACTGGCGCCTTCGACTGCCAGCCACCAAGGCGTTTGCCTGGGCGCACCTAAAATTTTGACTCCGGCTTCGGGAACAAACAGATGAAACACGTACGACCAGCCAAACTTCTCCGCTTCCGTCGAATACCCGGCAGTGTCTGCAAACTTCTTGAATTCCGCATTCGTTACCGTATACGGATCGATGTAGAACGGATCGATGGTGACGGCCCGCACCGGACCTTCTCCATCCGATGGAAAGCCTTCTTGATCGTCGGTCCCCATCAGAAACTCCCCTCCCGGCAAATAAATCATATCCTGTTTGGCCGGTTGTGCGGCGGGAGTGGCGGGAGCAACCTGGTTCCCCTTATCCTCTTTGTCCACTACGCCGGAGTTGATCGTCAAGGAAGCCTCCATTCTGGAAACGGAGCAGCAAGAAGGCTTTATCGGATCTGTCATAGTTATGGCCTCTCTTTCTAACGGGTGAAATCGACAAATTTTCTATACTTCTCCGTCCTTTGATCCGCAATGACGCCTTTCCAATTCAGACCAAAGGCAAAATCATAGCGATTGCCTGCGGAATCCGCATAACACTCCATATCATGGGGAACATCTTCCTTTTGTTCTTCAACCGTACTCATATCGGCCGGCATCTGCATCGGAAGCAGCCCGGAAGGTTCCGTTTCACCCGCTACAATTGCCAAAATAGCTTGATCCTGGACGCCAAAGTTCACTAGAATGGAGTCTGCTTCTTTTTCAAATTCAGCAACGACCGCCGGGTTCGATAATAGCATCGATACGATGACCGGTTTTCCCTTCATGACTTTTCTGGTTTGCAAAACAAGATCAAGATCGGTGGAGTTGGTTGCGACCACGGTTTTGCCTTTGTAGGAACGATTGAGCACTTCCCGCGGATCCCCTGCAATACTCGTCTCTCTGGCTTGTGCAGCGGTATAAGGTCCATACTGGAGACTGACCGGAACATAGCCGTTCCCTCCCGCCTCACGGTCCTCTTTGCTGTAACCGCTGCCCGAATTAGGGCCATGTATGAAAACAAGAGCGAAATCAGCCTGATCAGGTTGATCCGTTATGTTAAAGTATTTCTTTACGACATCCAAATTCACGGGATTATCCACTTTTCCTTCGATCCGGTTGCCGAACCAATCGGTTTGAGCAGGGAAATACCGCTTCGGTATATACACGGTTTTGCCTTTCGCCAGAGGAAGAACATGATCTTTATTTTTCAGCATGACAATCGATTTCAGCTGAGCCTGGTATCCTTCTGCCATAAACTCGGGGCACCCAACGACGGCTGCACTTTCTTCCACCTGGAGATAAGGATTTTCGAACAACCCAAGGCGGAAAATGTTTTTGAGCAAACGGACAGCCGAATCTTCGAAACGCTTGCGCATGAAGCTTTCCCCGTGTTCCTTCACTCCCTTATGGTAGGCTTCGATTATGGGACCCGCTTCATTGTTGCCTCCAAACTGATCCACACCGGCCATCAGCAGTTTATAATGTCTTTCGGTCACCGTTAATTGTTCCACGCCCCAAGGTTTACCCGCAAACTGATCCACAGTTTCGGGTTCATCCGCGGTGATGAGCCAATCGGTACAAACAACGCCATCGTAACCATATTTCCGGCGAAGTAAATCCTGGATCAGATAAGAGTTGTAAGAATTCCCTACATTCTCCCCATTGACTGTATCCTGATTGAATGAAATCGTATAATAAGGCATCACGGCAGAAGCCTTTGCTGTTTTGCCGGATAGCTGAAAAGCGCCGTCCACAAAAGGAATCAGATGTTCTTCAAAATTATTTCCCGGATACACTGCATATTTCCCAAAACCCCAGTGCGCATCCCGTCCACCTTCACCGGATCCTCCGCCAGGCCAATGCTTGACCATAGCGTTTACACTATCGTAGCCCCAGCCTTCACTGATCTCCTGCTCTCCGGCAGAAGTTTGGAATCCATCCACATAAGCACGGGCCATATCCGCCGATAGCTTGGGATCTTCGCCGAACGTCCCGCTAAACCGATACCAGCGAGGATCAGTCGCGATATCCACTTGAGGCGACAGGGCGGTTGCGATACCTAAAGCCCTGTATTCTTTCGAGGCAATTTCTCCAAATTTTTCAACCACTTCAGGATCGAATGCGGCCGCAAGCCCCAAGGTTTCCGGCCACATGGAAATCGTTCCGCCTGCACCTTCATTAAATTCCTTGCTTGAGTCGGAACCGTGTCGGGGATCGGAACTATTATTCGCCGGAATTCCCCAGCCAATACCTTCTGCCAAAGCTTGTACCTCATTATTCCAACGAGCGGCAGCCTCCGGGCTTTCGACGGTAGTGACGAGTATATGACGGAGATTATCCTCAGTTAAAAACTCGATTTGCTGATCTGAAAGATCCCAAGCCTTAGCTCCGCTTTCAGCAAAAGGTTTTCCGCCGTAGGTGCTGTCAAACTGCCCTCTCTTTACAGCTGGAACCGACTGATGGCGGCTATACAACATAAGACCGGCTATTTGCTCAACGGTCATCTTCGAGGCCAAATCGCGAGCCCGCTCCTCTGCGGATAAACGCCAGTCTTTATAAGGTTCTAGTTTTCCGCTTTTGTTCAAGTCTTTGAAAGCATGCCCTTCTATATAAAGGATTCCGATTCCTGAAGTTGTCGAATATCCTAACATAGGTCCTTTTTCATTTTTCACATAGTTAATCGCCAACATGTACACCCTTTCTAAACATACTTCCGTGTGCTTAATGCCCGGCCATTCTTTGTCCGATTTTCTTTTGAACGGCTGCAGCAATCTGATTCGTTTCTTCCGGAAACTCGCTCGGGTGCCTGCGCTTTAATTCCTCTACATGGTGGCCCCTGCCTGTTTCTTCCAACCGCTGCATGTATCCTTTCAGATACCCTCTGGCATGGAAAGGCCCGCCTTCCTTCATCACAGTCCATAAGGGGTCCGTATCGTCACCGGAGCGGCGCATCATCTCATCATGCCACTCGTTCAAATAGTAAACGGCTTCCATGCAAATCTCTTTGTGTTTTGCCGCCACATTATTTTGCTCATGAGGGTCTTCCGCCAGGTTGTACAGCATCTCTTGATCAAAGAGATGGAAGCCGTCATGATAGGTTCTGATGTAGATCCAGTCACGGAAACGGACACTGCGCTGCACCACATGGGCACATTGCGATACAACCAGATAGTCCCGTCCGCAGTCTGCTCCTTCTTTAAGCACCGGGGCATAGCTTGCGCCGTCCCAATCCGGCATCGCCGGGGTACCCAACATCTCCGCCACCGTAGGAAGCAAATCCAAATGGTAATGAAGATCTTCATTCACGATTCCCTGCTTCATTCCCGGCCAGCGGATAATCATCGGCAACCGGCAGGTCCCTTGATCGGCGGTGCCATGCTCCCCGTAGATGTCGAGCTGCCCCATATTTTCGCCATGATCGGCGGTGATAATAATGATCAGATCCTCCATGACACCGTGGTTCTCAAGTGCCGCGACTAAACGTCCGATATGCTCATCCATATAGCGGATTCCGCAATCATAGCCGTCGATCATGGTTCTCATTCCATCCATGTCGGCAATCTCCCCCGGATGACGCGGGAAATGAGGAGCGGTCTCGTTGTTAAACGTTTTGTTGCGGAAATCAATATTTAGTTCATGGACCGAATGCGGACCGACTTTTTGCTTATGCTTCTCCAGAACGTCCTCCGTCAGCCAATCAGGCAGCGGATCATTCTCAAACGGATTTCCGTAATCCATAGGTACACGATAAGGGGTATGCGGGTCCCAATAATTGATATACAAAAACCAGTCATCCTTCTGCGCATTTCGCTCGATCCAGTCAAGAGCTACCGGCGTGACATGCTCTGCCGATTCATTGCCATATCTTCCGGTATTGATAATCTCGTTAAAGCCTGCATAAAATCCGAAGGTGGAATGGCGCTGGGCAAACGGACTAATTAAAACGGTATTCATGTCTGCCATCAGCTGCAAATAAGAAGGGAACGAACCTCCGCGTGTAAGCTTCCCCATCAATTCCCGCTTGCTGCCTTCGGGCTTCATGTCTCCCGCTGTACCGCCATGGCCAACCAAACCGTTGCGAATCCCGAATTGGCCGCTCATGAGCGCTGTCCGGGAAGGAGCGCAAGGGGCATCCGAAGTGTAATAGTTGGTGAAACGAACCCCTTCACTAGCTATTTTGTCAATATTGGGAGAAGTATTCCGATGATACCCGTAGCAGCTTAAATGGTCGGGACTGGTAGAATCCAAGTCCAGAAATAAAATTCTCATTTACTTTCGTCCTTTCTTATTTAAGATCCGTTTTGCCCTATATCAGCGATCTTTCTTCCGACGCTCTGCGAATCGCTACAGATTGGCGTTCAATAATTTGTGGAGATAATAAAATTTGCTTATCGTAATTTTCCTTCTCATTTATATAATCGAACAGCAATCCGGCCGCTTCAACGGCCATTTGGTAAACGGGTACATATACGCTTGTAACAGCCGGGAAGCATTGTTCCCCATCTTTATAGTGATGTTCTTCCGTTATAATCGAAACATCCTCCGGAACGCGCATCCCGATATTATTCAAATAATTGATGGTAGGCTGCACCTTGCCAATGTCCCTGATCATAAGCGCTGTCGGTTTCTCATTCCGCGAAAACACTTCTGAAAGCACTTCGATATGCGCGTCAAGGTCACGCCTGCTTTCTCGGATTTCCACCTGCAAAAGCGGGTCTTTTCTCCACTCTTTGTATTGAGTGACGAATGTGGAGACTTCCGACCGAACGAAATTAAATATCGCTATCTTTCGATGATTTCGTTCATATAAATAATCCAGTGATTTCCAAATATTTTGTTTGAACTGTGCGTACACATTCAACCCGCGGTCCGAAACGAGCCTTTCCCCAATATAGACCATCGGCGCTTCGCTCTCGATCAGCTCAAAGAATGAGGAATTTCTCAATGGAGCACTTCCGAACAACAGCCCGTCAATTCTTTTTTGTTTCAAAAAGGACGTATACTGCGGGAGACATGCGCCGGATGCCAGCTTATCCTCTTCACAGGGTTCGTTAATAAGGAGCAAGTGATATCCTTGCTCCATAACCTTTTCAGTAGCTCCCCTTATAAACTCCATGGGATAGGTCGAAAATCCGTGCTTCGAACTAATAAAATGAGGGAAATATAATCCGATCAGCATAGTTTGGTGTTTCGCCAGGTTTTGAGCGGTAATGCTCGGAACGAACCCCAGCGTCTTCATAGCCTGATCTACCTTCGTTTCCGTTTTACGGCTAACATACCCGCTTTTATTGAGCACTCTTGATACAGTAGAAATGGACACGCCCGCTAATTTTGCCACATCGTAAATAGAAACTTTCATTTTTCCAACCACCAAAACCTTTTTTCATTCAGTATATCAAAAAAAGGCATTAAGCATGGAGTTCCGCCGTTGTTGAATGCTCTTTTTTTGTTGAGGAATTTTGAAAAACTTCTTGCGGGATTTTAAAGTATCTTAAGGCTATTGCGGTGCCAATGTAGGCCACAAGCGGAACCCCAGCATATAAGTACAGAATGACTTTAAGCACCTCAGGACTCTGTACCTGTCCGGCCACGTAACCGACAGCGCCCAAGATCGCCCCCGTCAAGCTGCCGCCAAGAGCCGATCCGAGCTTATTCACGAACGTACAGGCGGAAGTAACCGTTCCGGCACCTTCAACTCCGGTTTTCCAATTCCCATATTGCACACAATCGGGAATCAATGCCCATACGATCGAACCGCAAAATGTACCAAGAACCTGCTTCAAAATCGTCGCGATTAAAATAACGGTCACATTATCAGTAGGAATCAGCATCATGATTAAGGTCGGTACGGCCGCTGCAAGACTACCGTAAAGGAATACATTTCTTTTACCGATCTTCCTTGCTAAATACGGGGTAAACGCGTAGATCGGAAGAGATAATATCGTGCCCCACAGCGAAATTTGGGAATACAGTTCCATATGATTTACATTGTACTTCCAAAAGTAAAGAGATACCGCGCCATTGGTTGTCGTTGCCGTCAAGTTCATGAAAAAGGATAACATCAAGATCAATAAAGGCTTATTTTGCACAATCAAGCTCAACTGTTTCTTGATGGGAGGATGCTGATGCTGAGTACTCTTCCGATCCGCCGTCATATCATGGCGTTTAACGCCATTTGCACAAATCCAGAAAGAAAGCGATGCAATAATGGTAAGAATAAATACGGTAACAAACCATCCTTGCTGGCCTGTTCCGAAAAAAGCAACCATCGGGAGAACCCCTGCGTTAACGATGAGGCCTGCCGGAACCAGCATAAATTGCTTGGCCATCGTAATTGTGGTCGTTTGATTCGGATCTTTACTCATGACCGCCGTCAGTGAGTGGTAAGGAATGTTAACAACGGAAGACATGAACGAATAGCATAAATAAGTGAGAGCTGCGTAGACAATTTTGCCCGTTGGGCTCAAATTCGGCGCTGTGAACATCAAGATCATTACTGCCGCCAGCAGCGGTGCCCCAAAAATAAGATAAGGCCGAAAACTGCCCCACTTCGTTCGCGTACGGTCGGTGAGCATTCCCATAATGGGATCGAATATGGCATCAAGGAGCCTAACCCCCAGGAACAGCGATCCTACTGCGACCGGGGATACTTTGAAAACGTCCGTATAAAAATACATGAGAAACGATAGCTGAATGTAGAAAAATATGTTAGAGCCAAGTCCGCCGAAAGCATATTGAAAAATTTCGCTTTTTTGGGCAAGTTGCAGCTTACCGGTGCTCATGGTTATTGTCCTCCATATTGGGCATTATATTTTGAAAGCAAGTGATGTCAGACTGTCCTTCCTGCGAGCCGGATAAAGTATAGGGCCATATCTTTTCTTTCAGGCGGCAGCTTCAAGTTCACAAAACCCAAAATGACATCCTCTTGGATTTCCGTTATGCCTCCGCCATTCGTATAATGCCCAAAACTCTCCAGCATCTGTTCTCTCATTTCTTGAGGAACCGTGTTTAGAAGCGTCCACATTTGATATTTTGCCCCCTTGGTCCAGGAAAGATGTTCAAGGCCCGGGAGTACGATCGCTTGCGCTGCTTCTTGTTTTTGAACAATTAATTCGGAGGGGCTCATGTTTCCGTCCGCCGGAATGCCCAGACGCTCATATTGCTCCACCGGAGCATCATTCTGATTCATCATTTCGGCCATCATCCGAATGAGCCGCAATTCTACGTCGAGATCCTCCACCTCTTCGGTTTGTTTCGGATCTTGCAGCAGATCGTACAGTTTTGAACCGTATTGAAAAGGATTTGTCCTGCCTTGTCCTGCATGAATTTTCATGGTCCGGCAGCCTTTTGTGAATGAGAATGGGTCCTGCAGCTCAATATCCTGAAGCTCCTGCGGTGAAAATAAGCTACGCATATGCGTGGGCATGAGCGTATATTCGAATAGCGGGCCGTTGTCCGGAGATACCGGGCCTCTCATATATACATATTGACCGTCCGTTATATTTACATGACTGCCGTGGAAGCCGAATAATGCCGCATCGCGGATTTTAGCATCCGACCGTATGGTATCTTTCAACGGCTTTCCGCTCAAATGTTCCGGTAGCGGTACACCAAAAAAATCAAGCAGCGTAGGAGCCAGATCCACGGTTTGGACTAGCGCCGACCTTCTCTCCCCTTTAACGCCCGCCCGGGGATCCCAGACAAACAATGGAGTATTGGCAATTTCCTGATAAAGCGGCATGACCGACTTGGACCACCATCCGTGTTCCCCCAATAAGTAGCCGTGGTCCGTATTGACAATCAACATCGTGTCCTTCCACATGTCGTGTTCATCCATCAGATCAAGTACACGGCCCAAGTTACGATCACACATGCTAAGCAGTGCGGCATATTGATATTTCCCGTGTTGAACTACTTCCTCGGATTCCTGAACAAAATAATACGGCGGCCAATCAAACGGTTTTCCATTATATTCGTGAGGGTATAAATCTTTATATTGCTGATAAGTGAAAAAAGGTTCATGCGGATCAAACGTCTCCAATTGCAAAAACCAGTTGTCCGCATCTTTATTTTTTTCTATAAACTCCAAACCATATTTAAAGGTTTTTGTTTGCGGATGTTTTTCCTCATCTTGCATATACTTGCGATTAATCGTGTCGTGCCGGAGCATATTCTGAAACACGGGATGCTTTGCGACAGGAATCTCGGACTCCGCAATATCAGGGTGATTAACCTCCCCTTTCCACGGGTCGCCCTCCTGCCCCCGGCAAAACTCGGCAGAACTATAACGGGTATGGTATGTTGCCCCACCATCTTCCCAATAATGCTGATGATCGGTAACAAGATGCGTATACACCTGATTCTTTTTGAGTCTCTCGGGCATACAATCATCGAATGGCTCAATGGGCCCCCAGCTTCGATGCAAGAAATTATAGCGTCCTGTCAAAAGATCCCGTCGAGCCGGCATGCAAGGCATACTCCCGACGTAACATTGATCAAAAGTAACCGTTCTTTCACCCAATCGCTTAAAATTCGGGGCAACGGTCCATTCACACCCATAGTTCGGAAGCATATGACGATTCAGCGAATCAAACATCACCATGATAGCCCGCATCATGCTTCACCTCCCATATTCATTTTGCCGATCGATACTGCTGTCTGCTGGCCTGCTTTCGTGTTCATCTCTGATTTCTCTCCATCCAAGGTAAGATTGAGCGCCCTTTTCTAGAAGCGCTTCCACATTGAATAAAAAACACCAAGCTTATCGCTAAAAACGAATACTTATTGTGATTTGTTTTTGTGGAAGCGCTTCTACATTTTATAAAAAATAAAAAGCGAGCGCTTTCTTGACTCAATTTTAAATCAAAACAGAACGTTGTGCAACTACTAAAATTCAAAAAGATAAAAACATGTTCAGAAAAATAGAAGCATGGCGAAATTTTCTTGAAATTTCCGTGAAAATACTTTTGAAATAGCTTGTAAAAATTTCAAAATGGAATAAAGTTTATGGGACAGCTTGGATAAGGGATTTTCAACCGGTCCCGTCCATCATTTTTTCCAGAATCTGTAATGATTCCCCTCTGATTCGGATATTTTAACCAGTGTGAGTAAATCATAAGGAGGAATTTGCCGCCGAGCAGGATGTCTGAAATGTGTTTTTATATGAACATGTCAAGCGTGTGCTGTTTGATCACTCAGTTTTTGGGCCCGAGATGAAGCAAGGTCAAATGATTATGGTATGGACCGGCGCCGCCAACCGCGATGAATCTCAATTTGCCCATGCGGAAAAGTTTGATATCCATCGACCTGGAAACCAACACCATCTCACCTTCGGGTCCGGCCCGCATTTATGCTTGGGCGCCCCGCTGGCTCGTATGGAAGCGTACACCGCTTTAACCGCATTTGTGAAACGGTTCACCGATATTCATTCGGTGGAGGAATTCGCGGTGACCGAACATTTGACCGATTCAGCGATGGGCCAATCTCTTAAAAGCCTTCCAATTCGCTTAGCTTAACGCTTATTGGCATAGGCGATCATCTAAACAGACTCAGCTTGCAAAATAAGCCAATACAAAAAGAGGCTAACCCATAGGCAACACTTGTTTGCCCAGGGAACCAGCCTCTTTCCTCTGTTTGCCGTCGTCTGCTCATGTACGCAACGCTTACCCCTTCACCGCCGAGCCGACCGTGAGCGCCTTTTCCACCTGCTCGCTGAACAGCACGTAAATCAGCACCGTCGGCAAACTCGCAATCGTCATGGCAGCACCCATCGCGCCCCACTCCGTCGTGAACTGCCCTTGGAAGAACAGCAGGCCTAGAGGCAGCGTCTTCAAGGTCTCCTTCGTAATCAGCATTAGCGCCATCGGGAATTCGTTCCACGCAGCGAGGAAGACGAAGATGACCATCGTCGCAATCGCCGGCTTCACGATAGGCAGCATAATGCGCAGGAAAGTCTGGTAGATCGTCGCCCCGTCGATACAGGCGGATTCCTCCAGTTCCACCGGAATGCTGCGGAAAAAGCCGTAGAACACCATCGCGGAGAACGACAAGTTGAACGCAATATACGGCACGATCAGTGCCAAGTAAGTATTCGCGAGATGAAAATCTCTCACCAGAATCGCCAGCGGAATCATGATGACCTGTACCGGCACGAACATCCCGATGATCACATAGGTGTTCGCAATTCCCTTGAGGCGCCACTGCATTCTTGATACCGCATAAGCGAACATGACGGACAGCGCAATTGTCCCCACCACCGTTACTACAGAAACAAACAGGCTATTCATAAAATACATCGGCACGTTGAATTTGGACCACGCCTGCATATAGTTTTCCCAGCGGAAGCTCGTCGGCGGACCGAAAGGGTTCGTGACGAAAATTTCGTTATTATTTTTCAAAGAATAAAAAACCATCCAAAGTAACGGATACACCGAAATGACTGCATAAACCCACAGAAACAATTGTAAAACCGGTTGCTTCTTTCTCATTCTGGCTGCCCAGATCATTCTCCCTCACCTCCTCTAATATACGATCCGTTCTCGAGCCACCAGACGGTTAATCACGAGCGTCACCAAAAGACATTCGATGACCAGGAACGCCGCAGCCGCGCTGCCGTAGCCAAACTCATTGACGCGGAACGCCGCACGGTACATCAGATATGTGAGCGTATACGTCGTCGTACCCGGACCGCCCCCCGTCATGATGAACATGTTGGCAAAGGCGTTCAGCCCGCCCGTCACCGCGAGCACCAGGCAGAACTTGTACGTTTCCGCCATGAGCGGAATCGTAATATGCCAGTGCGCCTTCCAGCGCTCGGCTCCGTCAATGCGCGCCGCTTCGAGATACTGCTCAGGGATGGAGCGAACCGCCGCCAACAGCAGAGCAAAGTGGTAGCCCATATATTGCCATGCATTGACAGCCGCAATCGCGAAGATCGCCGTAGTCTCGTTCGTCAGCCAGTCCTGACGATATTCCCAGCCGAACATCTCGAACAGCTTGTTGATGAGACCGTATTGCCCGTTATACATCGCCAACCACAGTTGGCATACTACAGTGATCGAGAGCACTACCGGTATGAAGTAGCTGATTCGCAGCAGCTTACGCCCCTTCAGCTTCGCATCCGATACCGCCAGCGCCAGCAGCGTGCCGATCCCGATCTGCAGCACCACCAGCACGACTGCGAAAACGATACCGTTATAGAGCGACGTATAGAAAATGCGGTCTTTGAAGAGCCGCGCATAATTGTCGAGTCCGATGAACGTGCCTGGCGTAAGTCCGTCCCAATCGAACAGACTGCGGTAAAAAACCTGTATAATCGGCCAGAACACCATGACGGTAAACAGCAGCAGCGTCGGCAACGTGAAAAGCGCGATCGCCAGCTTATTGCCCATAAATTTTTTCATAGCATTTCTCTCCCCTGCCTAGAAAGTACTCGCACCGGCCACAAAACTGCATGACCGGTGCGAGGGAGACGACGTTTACTTCACTGCATTTTCCAAATCTTTAACGAACTGATCTGCCGTGTAGGTTCCTGTCATCAGGTTTTGCGCCGCATCCTCTACAGCGGCTTTGAACTTCGGATTGGACAAGCCCCAGGTGAAAGCGGTAGTGCTTGTAATGTTGGGAATGTCCTTGGACAGCTGTTCCATCATTGGCGGGTATTTCTTCTCAATCGGCTTGTCTACCTTCGTCGCTACGATTGGATTGGCTCGCTGCGTGTACTTGTACTCGGCGTATTTCAGGGACATGAAGCTTGCCACCTTCGCAGCCAGCTCCTTATCCTTCGTGTTCGCCGATACCGCGTAGCCGGAAGGACCGCCGGAGCCGCTGAATGCCAGCTTGCTCTTCTCGTAGGAAGCCGCGTCCGGAGCCGGGTAGTACATGTAGGCTGCCTTATCGCCAAGCGCCTTCGTTGCCGCCTCGATCTCCCACTGGCCGTTCAAGAACATCGCCGCCTTGCCCTCATGGAACATGGCCGCAGCTTGGTCGTAGTTCAGGTTCGTTGCGCCCTTCGGCAGCAGACCCGCCTTCACCAAGTCCACAACGTTTTGAGCCGCCTTCTTGTACGCCTCGTCGGAAGGTTTCGCCTTGCCTTGGTCGAGCGCCGTAATTCCAGCCGGGTTATAACGCGTTGCAAAAATATCATACAGCGCCACTGTCGGCCATTTTTCCTTCGCGAACAGGGACATCGGCGTGATGCCTTTCTCCTGGAACGTTTTCACCGCAGTCATCATCTCATCAAAGGTCGTCGGCACCTTCACGCTGTTCTTCTCGAACAACTCCTTGTTATAGAACAAAAGCACCAGCTCGTTACCCGCGTAAGGGAACGCGTACACCTTGCCATCCGGAGCATACAGCGTGTTCATCGCGCTTGGTTGCATTTTCTCCTTAAACTTGAACTTATCTACATACTCGTCCAGCACCAGAATGTTGTTTGACTTCTTGAACGTATTGATCTGATCCAAACCCGCTTGGAAAATATCCGGCAGGTTGCCTGTCGCAGCATACGTCTTCAGCTTCTGGCCGTCATCCTGCGCCTGAACCTCAAGCTCCAGCTCCACGTTCGGCATTTCCTTCTTCAGCTCCGCAACGGCGTAGTCGTACGGAAGCTTTGTATCGTCATCGGCATACTGCGCGTAGATGCGCAGCTTGGTTGTGCCGCCGGTTGCCGACGCGTCCTTGCCGCCGGTTGCCGACGCGTCCTTGCCGCCGGCCGCCTGCTCCGCCGGCTTCTGCCCGCCTGAGCTGCACGCCGCCAGGCTTGCCACCACACCTGCAATTAGAATAGTCGAAAGCGCCTTCTTCATTTGTATAACCTCCCTTTTATCTTCCCTGCAAGTCATGAGTTTACCGGGAATCGGCCATTCCGTTAATGGATTAAACGATGCATTCTTGCACTATTCGCGCATATCGGCTAATGACTGCGCTGATTCTCATAATCGCTTGGCGAATAGCCGTAATATTTTTTGAAAGCTCTGCTGAAATAGGCCGGATCATTGTAGCCGATCTGCTCGGCAATGTCCGATAGCTTGCTTCCTCCGCGGCCGATGAGTTCCTTGGCCCGCTGCATCCGCGTATGTGTAAGATAGTCGGTCACCGTCATGCCTAGCTCCTTCTTAAATACCGCCCGCAAATAGCTCGAATTTATGAATACATGCTGCGCGATCTGCTCCACTTGCAGCTCCGAGTCCTGATAATAATCCTCGATATATTTCTTCACCGCTTCCGCAATTTTGCGCGACTTTGTCTGCTTGTGCATCTGCCCGTATTGCAGCGCTTTGTGGAACAGTCCCTCGATCCATTGGCCTGCAGCGTCGATCGATTCCATCCGGGTAATCTCGCTGTACGGGAAAAAATCCTCCCCGAAGCAGTCCTCAATAGGATGCCCGCTTTCCGACACATACGAAAGACATAGCGATACCAAGCCCATGCAGATGACATACGTATATTCGATGGACAACCGCTGCTCGTTAATTTTTGTAAAAATCGCTTCCAGCCCGCTTCTTACCGCGCTCCAATCGCTCATGCGCAGCCGGATCAGCAGTTCCTCGTTCGTCTCCGGCGAAATGAAGCCGCTTGGATCGGTTACGGCTCCTCCGCCCCCCTGCTGCTCGTACCGAATGACTCGGTCGTTGCCCAGCAGAAATTTCTTCTGAAGCGCATTAAGCGCCTCCTCATACGACGTACGAATCCCTGCGTAGCCCTCATGCCACCCGCCTATGCCGATGGTAATGGTGAATTTCAAATACTTCTTGATGAGGAAGCAAAGCTTCTCATAGCCTTCCTGCTCCTGCATCGGCTCCTGTCCGGCCTGCCGCTCCCGAATGCAGAGAATACGGCCCTCCGTGCCGTTAAATACAAGCGGCGGCTCTCCCGCAGCCATCGTTTCCTGAAGAATATTCGTGACCGCGAAACGCCAGAGCAGCTTGTCGCTGACCTTGTTCCACTTCTGATCCATACTGTCTATCTCGATGCATGCCACCTGAAGCGGGCCAGACAGCGCCTTAATCCCAAGGGTTTCCAGACGCTGACGCGTCTCCTCCTGCGTCAGGTTGTAGTCTCTGCTGACAAGATGGTTCAGGAAGCCCTCCTTCAGCAGCACCTGGTTGGCCTGCAGCGTCATCCGCTCCTCCCGGGCGCGGACGATGCTCGTCTGCAGCCTTAGCAGCGTAAGGATGAGCTCCTCCTTGGAGAACGGCTTCAGAATGTAATCCTCGACCCCCAGCTTCAGCGCGCGCCGTGCATATTCGAACTCGCTGTGGCCCGTCACCAGCACGATCCCGATATCCGGCATCTCCAGCTTCAGCCGCTCCGTCAGCTCCAGACCGTCCATGAAAGGCATATTGATGTCGATCAGCGCAATGGCCGGCCGGTGCTCACGGGCAAGCTCCAGCGCCTCGACGCCATTCTTCGCCTCGCAGCATATTTCTAAACGGTACTCCCCCCACGAAATGCTAGTTCGCAGGTAATCTCTGAAAATGACTTCATCATCGACAATCATGACTTTGAGCATACTGGCTCCACCTATCCTTCCACATTTACCTGCTGCGCCGGCAGCGTGATCGTAACGACCGTTCCCTCGCCGGGGGCGCTTTCAATATGCAGGCCGTATTCCTCTCCGTAAAACAACTTGATCCGGTCGTCCACATTATGCAATCCGTATCCGCTCTGTCCGCCGCTATCCCGAGCCGTCATGTGCCGCTTTAACTCCCCCAGTTTCTCCCGCGTCATCCCGACGCCGTCATCATGCACCTCAAGGACGATCGAATCAGCGTCCCGATAGCCTCGGATTAGCAGCCGCCCCATGTCCCCCTTCTCCTTAAGTCCGTGGTAGATAGCGTTCTCCACAATCGGCTGGATCGTCAGCTTGAGAATTTCTTGCAGCATAATGTCACTTTCCACTTCGAACTGGTACGTGAACACATCCGAGTAGCGGATATGCTGAATGACGAGGTAATCCTTCACATTGCGCAGCTCCTCATCGATTCGGATTCGCTCCCGTCCCTTGCTGAGTGCCACCCGGTAGAAATCGGCGAGCGCCTTCGTCGTCCGAGATACATCTTTGGTGCGGCCCATTTCGGCCAGGGCATAGATGACATCCAGTGTATTGTATAGAAAATGCGGCTTGATCTGCGCCTGAATTAGCGCAAGCTCGTACTCCCGCTTCTTCTTCTGTTCCTGCGTAATGTTCTCCACCAGTTCCTTGATGCGCCGGGTCATCGTATTGAAGCCTTGCGAGAACAGCCCCATCTCGTCGGCGGAATTGACCTCGATGCGCACATCCAGGTTGCCTTCATGGAAGCCCTTCATCCCTTTGGCCAGCTTGATGATCGGGCCGGCGATCAACTTCGAGAGCAGCGCAGCGCCGCCCAGCGCGAACAGCAAGCACAGTGCGCCGATAACCGCAATAACCAGCGTGATCTGGTCCAAATCCGCCGTCAGCTCGCGCAGCGGAATCATGCTGACCAGCTTCCAGCCGAGCTGGGGGAAGCTATGGCTCGTGACGAGCCGATCCATCCCCTCCATGGAACGAATGTCGGCCGCATGCTCCGTATCATGTACCCACCGCCACAGGCTGGGGTCGGCAATCGGCTGCAGCAGCTCGGACGGCTGCGCAGAGGAGACGATTCTCCCTTCGTTGTCCGCGATGAAATAACTGCCGGAAGGGAGTGCGCCCATATTTCGGTACACAGCGGATAGCGAGGATTCTTTGACATTCACAATCAGAACGCCCAGCGTTTGGCCTGTATTGATATTGACGATTTTCTTCCCAAGCGTCAACACCGGTACGGACGGGTCCGTTACGAGATAGTCGCGTCGCTGCATCGGCAGCCACACATTCAGGCCGTTCGTGTCGAGAACCTGACGATGCAGCGGGCTATCGACAGCAGTGGCGGAATTGACCTCCACGCGTGCGGTCGAGCCGTACACGCCCCCCTGCTCGTCGATGAACGCCGCCGAATCCACATCGGGAAACACGAGCAATCCGAAGCTCAACTGATTCGTGATCGCGGTGTAGCGCTGCAGATTCAACTGCTCTGAGGGCGTCGCCAGCTCCGGAGCCAGCTTGTTCAGGTTCAGAGTCAACATATTGGCGTAGCTCTCCGCGTTCGTCAGCATTCCGCTCAGCCGCGTAATAATGAGCGAGGAGTTGTCCGACACGTTCTTCTTCGTCTTCTCGATGATCGCCTCCGAGTAGATAACCTTGGAGGTGTAGCCCAGAACGAGGAGAGGGACTAGAATCAAGGGAATGTATACCGCGAATATTTTCGTTCGAATGCGCTGGTTGCGAAACCATTGCGACAGACTGCTTCGCTGAATGATGCTCATGACGATTCACCGGCTTTCCATTAGACTTTCGATTATTCATTATACATCTTGTTGCGGACAGAACAACTCCGGCATTTCTGGAAGCAGCAGAGCGTAGAAGGAAAATGTCATCATTTCCATCCGGCATCCTTGGAAAAGCTAAAAAACCGGAACTGGATCGAATCAATCGCCCCAGCTCCGGTTCATATTGGAAAAAATTGTCATAACCCAATTTTCGGATACCAAATCAATATAACGTTTTGAGTGCTTCAGGACTAAACGGAACTAAATCGTCTGTTCGTCCGTCGCGAATTTTGCTGACCCACGCAGGGTCTACCAGCAATGCTCTTCCGATGGCTACCAAATCAAACTCATGATTCTCTAACTTACCCACCAATCCCTCGACACTTGCGTTGCCGGCACCTTTTCCTTCGGTAAAGAGTGTCATAAAATCACCGTCCAGGCCGACAGAGCCAACGGTAATGGTTGGTCTACCGGTAAGTTTTTTAACCCAACCGGCAAGATTTAGATCAGAACCGTCAAATTCGGGTTCCCAGAACCGACGTGTCGAGCAGTGGAACATATCAACTCCCGCTTCGACCAGCGGTGCCAAAAATTGTTTCAGTTCGTCCGGTGTTTTGGCCAGTTTCGCTGTATAGTCCGATCCTTTCCACTGCGAGATACGCAGCACGATCGGGAAATCGGGACCCACAGCAAGACGGCAAGCTTTAACAACCTCTGCTGCAAAACGGGTGCGTGCTACCATGCTGCCGCCATAACTATCCGTACGTGTATTTGTTTTCTCCCAGAAAAATTGGTCGATCAAATATCCATGGGCGCCGTGAATTTCAACCCCGTCAAATCCGAGCCGCTTGGCCTCGGCTGCGGCCTGGGCAAAGGCATCGACAATTTCACGGATTTCCGATTCGGAATAATCGTTAACGCTGCCGCGTGCGCCCATATGCCAGATCTGCGGGATGATTTTCCCGCCTGCTTCGTGCACTTCAGATACTACTTTTGCCCAGCCGTTTAATGCATCCTCGCCATAAAAATACGGTACATTTTCTTGATTGGATGCATCAACGTGATTTACAACCGTACCTTCCGTCACGATAAGGCCAACACTATTCTCTGCTCTACGGCGATAATATGCAGCAACATCTGAGCCTGGAACGCCATTAGGTGACATATTTCGAGTCATTGGCGCCATCACTGTACGATTAGATAAAGTAAGGTTTCCCAATGAGAATGGACGGAATAATGAATGCACAGATTCGGAATAAGACATAGTGTACCTCCGAGCTTTTTTCTTATAATAGTTAATTAAAGATTACAACGTGGACGCATCAATTACAAACCTGTAACGGTATTATTGTGTATGAAGGGATACATTATTCAACACAACTTTCTATCTTAAAACCCTGTCGTATACTGTTTCGGGACCGCTGTTTCTTTTCTCAGACTCGCTGCGGCTTCCAGTGCCCAGTAAGGGTTTCTTAGCAGCCCTCTTCCCACAGCGACCAGATCGGCGTCTTCATTGCCTACTACGGCATTCGCCAAAATTGGATCATCGAGTCTTCCGACAGCTATTACCGGAATATTAAGGGCTTGTTTGATTTCTCGAGCTAGAGGTACTTGATAAGCCGCGTGGCTGCCAGGTCTGCCCCATGCAGCAATCGGTCCTTCTCCGCCGGATGAGATATCAAACATATCCACTCCCGCTTCCTGATATTTTTTAGCAAAAGCGATGCTTTCCTGAATCCCATATCCGCCCTCAACGTATTCTTTAGCGGAAATGCGCATCATAAGCGGCCTGTCTTCCGGCATTTCTGCTTTTGCTGCCGCAATAATTTCCCGACCAAATTTAGTGAGGTCTTTTCCGTACTCATCGTCTCTTTTGTTTGTGAGGGGCGAATGAAATTGATGAATTAAGTATCCGTGAGCCCCATGAAGTTCAATGGCATCAAATCCGGCTTTAACAGCGCGAGCTACGGCACTGCGGAATTTTTCCACTAGACCTTTAACTTCTTCTGTTGAAAGAGCTCTAGGTTGTTTTGATTTTTCGTCAAAAGCAATGGCGGAAGGCGCTACGGGAACTTCGGCATCTTCCGCTTTGCGACCGGCATGAGCAATCTGAATTCCCACTTTGGCGCCATAACTGTGGCAAGCATCGACAATTCGTTTTAAAGCCGGAATTTGCTCATCTGACCACAATCCAAGATCATAGTCGGAAATACGTCCATCCGGCTCTACATCTGTCATTTCAATCATAATAAATCCGGCACCGCCAACCGCGCGACTTACATAGTGTAAATAATGCCACTCTGTTGCAATACCGTCTTTTTTGTCGACCGAGTACTGGCACATCGGGGACATTACAATGCGGTTTTTTAATTCCAGGCCTTTAATTGTATAAGGACTAAATAAATCTTTCATGAGAAAGACTCCTCTCTATTTGTTTGGATAGCGAATTAAAATATGCATGCACACGCATATATAATACCATTTTATTTTCTTTTGTCAACTCACACAGTATGCCACTCCATCTTTTTGAAGTGCAGATTGTAAAACCTCGTTAAAAGTTTTCAGTGCACGTTGTAATTTATTTTCACCTAATTCAGTAATTCCAGTATAAATACCTCTGCGATCGTCCTCACATATATGTCTTTCCAGGGCTCCGCAGTTTTTGGCTTCCATTCTTACTATAAGCCTCGATACAGCGCTCTGGCTTAAACCAACCATTTCTTGCAGCTGCTGTAACCGCAATTCCTTATGTTCTGATTGAGATATGAAATACAGAACGTAAAACTCTTTCAAAGATAAATCATACTGTTGTTGCAGCGCTTGTTCCAGTTCATCGTTTATGTTGGAGTGAATTTGAGTCAAAGACAGCCAAGTATCCAAAAGTCCGTTTTTCGCTTTCAACTTCAGCACACCCGATCTATATAAAAGTATACTTTTAGAAAAATCCCTTATGACCGCATTTCATAAACCAAAAGCTCGATCCAAAGCCTAAAAAGGCATGAATCGAGCAGGGGCAGATGCTGCTTATTGTGCATTAGTGCTGATGAAATATTTTGGAAATCACTTTCCATTGTTAGAAGAAAATAAAGTTCTAGACTGAAAAATATAGTGTTAGACTGAGAAAATAAAGTATTAGACTGACAAAGTTTCATTAAGCTAAACGGGCAGATTATTTTTTCATAGGAGTATAGTCCACCATCAAATACTACTCGTATGGAAAAGAATCTAGATAAATAATATACTAGCTATAACTGTTTTTTGTTGAGGTGAATCTAATGGATGAAATCAATGAATCAAAAGAAATTGTATTACAAATTGGTGTTGCCTTGAAAAAGTACAGAAAAGAAAAAAACATGAGCTTAGACGACTTATCGGAACTAACGGGCGTAAGCAAACTTACTCTGGGGAATATCGAACGTGGCGAGACAAATCCAACTTTGGCGATTATATGGAAAATTTCAAAAGGTATATCTTTACCGCTATTGGCTTTGTTCAAATCAGAAGACTCTGCTAGTTTGTATCGAGCAGGTGAAGGACTGCGGTTTTCTAATGATCAAAAGAATTGGATCATTGAACCAGTCTTTAAAAGTAACGATATTGAAATGTGTCGGGCTTACTTACAGCCAAATAGCTCGTATCAGCCTGAAGGTCATCATGTCAATACATCTGAAATTGCGACAGTCATGACTGGTTCCATTGAAATTCAAGTCAATGGAGAGATTTACACATTGAATCAATATGATACTATCAGTTTTCGTGCAGATTGTCCTCATTCTTATACCAATCATACGGATAGCGAAACAGTGCTCCATATATCCTTAAAGTACGGTTTCTAAAGTCGAAAATTCCACTTATTAAATACAACTCTGAATTCCATGACGGGAATTTCAGAGTTGTATTTTTGTTTTTAGATGAACGGAAGTATATTATAAAGTAATTATTGATAAAAATAATATACTATAATATACTTTATTTATTCGCGCGGATGTATCGTTTTTTTCAATCAGCAGGAAGCAAATAATACGTAAGTATTCAGGAAGGAGAAATTAAGAATGCCGAACAAACAAAATAATAAAGCCGTACCATCCTCTATAGGGCTGATCATTCTCGGCATTATTGTTATTGCAGCTAATTTACGTACTCCCTTAACATCAGTCGGTCCTTTAGTGAGTCTCATAAGAGATGACGTTCATATTTCAAATACATTAGCAGGCCTGATTACAACGGTACCCTTGCTTGCCTTTGCTTTTTTATCGCCTCTAGTACCAAAATTAGGACAAAGGTATGGGGTTGAACGTATCATAATGATCGCCTTACTCTTTCTGACTGTAGGTATTGTAATACGTTCTTTATCTGGCGCAGCTAATCTGTTTATTGGGACAGCAATTCTTGGATTCGCAATTGCCGTATGTAATGTATTATTGCCAAGTATAATCAAAAGGGATTTTCCAAATAAAATTGGCTTCATCACAGGTGTTTACTCCATTTCAATGAGTTTATGTGGAGCAATCGCATCGGGAATCAGTGTGCCTCTAGCCCTGAACGCAGGTCTAAAATGGCAGGGAGCATTGGGAATATGGGGGATTCTAAGCTTTGTATCGATCCTCTGTTGGTTACCCCAATTAAGAAATCAAACGAAGCAAACAGCCACGACGAGTCAAAAGATGGCCAGCAACGATGTGAATGTTTGGAGATCCCCGCTTGCTTGGCAAGTAACCATGTTTATGGGTGTACAGTCCATGGTTTTCTATGTATTGATCGCATGGTTGCCTGAAATTTTAAAGCAGCAAGGAATTGACTCAAACCAATCAGGATGGTACCTCTCGATCATGCAGCTAGCTATGCTTCCATTTGCCTTTATTGTCCCCGTTATTGCTGGGCGCATGTCTAGCCAACGGATGTTAGTGGCCATTACAACCATTTTGCTTTTGACGGGAACGATCGGACTTCTTTACGGAAGCTCTGATATCATTCTGTTGTGGATCATCATGCTCGGAATTGGTGGCGGCTTCGCCTTTAGTTTGTCCATGATGTTTTTCGGGTTACGTGCTGAAAATGCGCATCAAGCAGCGGAACTGTCTGGCATGGCGCAATCGATCGGATATCTTCTTGCCGCAGTCGGTCCTGCTCTTATAGGATATCTGCATGATGCGACAAATAGTTGGAACCTGCCACTTTTCATTCTGCTTGGCGCTGCGGTCTTGCTCTTTTTAGTCGGTATAGGAGCAGCAAGAAACCGTTTTGTAGGTAGCCGAAATAGTTACGAGCTGCCACGGAAAGGATGATAAATATGTTTGACAAAATTATGGTGACCATTGATAAAGCTGAAATAACGAACAAACTCCTCGATGCAACCATTGAAATAGCCCGAAACAAACAAACTCAAGTTACCTTGGTTAATGTCAGCCAGGAATATGTGTCGAATGGCATGACATATGTACCAGAGAAATTCTTGGAAGAAATATTGAACGAAATGGAGAAAGCGAGTTTGGAACAGCTGCAACAAGCCAAGTCTAAATTAAAATCTGCGGGGATTAACCCGGAAACAGTTCATCTTAAGGGAGATCCTGCACATGAAATATTAAAATATGCAGGGGATACCGAGCAGCAACTCATTATTATTGGGAACCGTGGGCTAAGTGGCATAAAAGAAATGATGCTTGGAAGTGTCAGCCACAAGGTTTCACAGCTATCAAGTTGCCCAGTCCTCATTGTTCATTAACTCTTTCGGGGACTGCAGAGATGATGCATTGTTATACTAAAGGATACGTTATTTGAATGACTACAGCGGCAGTCTAAGACTTTATTTCAAGTCTTGGTCCGCCGCTGCTTCTTTTAAGGGATCAGTCTAAAACTTATTTATCAAAAGCTGACGATTCATCAATTCAAAAACCACGTTAAATCAACGACTCCAGTCTAAAACTTTATTTTCACCGAACATCCATTCGCCATTTACTTTCAAAAGAGTATGGTAATCCGTATATACAACCCCTGGACCTTCCAAAATGACACGAACAACAGCAACAGTGACTGCGACGTCCAGAACATCAATTCTATATTGGAGATCTTTTGCAGGCCCCAACTGATCGCTTAAATCATACAAGTTTTGAATGGATCCCGCACTGAGGTTGCCGTCGTTTGTGTAACCATACATAATCGCGTCATCATGGAAAGTCGATTTCATGACTTCACTTTTCCCTGAAATGTTACCTTCAATATAGCTTATCAGTGCATTGACGATTTCTTCATTTCTTCATAGTCTTTCAATGTCGTTCTACTCATTTTGTTCATTTCTCCTTTTGTATATTAAATGCATGTGCATGCAATCGAAATAGTAAAAGTACCTTTTATTTTGTCAAGCGGGAAATTTCGTGGGATTCTGATAGATGCCAGCCCAATCATTACAGATAAGAGCATTAGCCAAGGCATCTCAAATAACCCTTGATACCAATTGAGTGCTGCCAGGCAAACCCGGCGATATGTGAGATATGTCACTTATTGTTCACTATGCAGACCGCCGGGACTTTCTTATACTTAAATTGACATTTTCAATACAAAAGGAGATAAAGCCCGCATGCTAAGCACACCACTCGGCCGATTCAGAATAATCGGCTACCTCGAAGGCATCTCATACTTAGTGCTTCTGTTTATCGCCATGCCCCTAAAATATTGGGCCGAGATCCCGGAGGCCGTCGCGTTTGCCGGAACTATGCACGGCTGGTTGTTCGGCATCTACGTGCTCGCCCTCGTTTACGTGAAATTCGCCGACCGCTGGAGCTACGGACTGACGATCGTTGCGTTCCTGGCGTCGCTGCTGCCGTTCGGCAACTTCGTGCTGGACATCCGCTTGAAGAAACGCGTGCGGAGCCGATGATCTGCGCGAAGTCGCCTGCCACCGCCGCTAACCCGAATCGTCCGGATGAGAGATACAAATACGCAGAAGACTGTCGCTAATGTGCCGCGACAGTCTCTTTGTTAATTCATATTTTACCATTCCTGATTTACAAGATATTGATACCTTCTACTGAGGTTCATAGGACAGACTCCTGGCTGCCTTATTCGCAACATACTGAATATCTTTACTGTCGATGATGCCATCCGGCTTTAAGTCAAACTGCTCTTCATAGCCCGGCTGGCCTTTCTTTAAACCGTTTTTTTGCGATATGAGGAAAAGGTCGCTAAGCCCTACCTTGCCGTCATGATCGAAATCCCCGCCGCCGATTGCGATGTAAAACGAGGCTGCCGATAAATTCTGCTGCTGCCCTTTACTGTCCGTTACCGCTGATTCCGGCAGCAGATTAAGCGCTGTTTCACCGTTTTTGAGTGCCGTGAAACTCAAGGTCGTTAAACCGATGCTGCCGTTCTTGCCTGGCACAGCTCCCAGCTGCACGCCGGTCAGCTTCAAGAGTCCCGCGGCCGCTTGGCTGTCCTTGCCAAACACAGCGGTGCCGTTCTCTAAGCCGAACTCGCTGCTGTAGGCAATCTTCGTCAGCTTCAAGCGGCTCGTATCGTACTGCAGCTTCAGCAAGAACGCGTACAAGTCCTTGGCGTCGTTGGCGCGTATCTGCACATCGATCGTGGAGCCGACTTCGGCAATTTCAGAAGCGGATGTAAACGTGATCCCCGCTGTCTGGGCCGGGACACTGCTGAGTGTCGTCACACTCACACTCGGATTGCCTGTGCTGGCATTTCCGGCCGCATCCAGCGCAACTACAGAAAACGTATACGTTGTTTTCGGAGCCAAGCCGGCAGCCTGATAGCTGTACACGGATCCGCTCACCGTATCGATGTGCTCGCCGTTTCGGAAAATTTGGTACTGGCTCACGCCTACATTATCCGACGCCTGCGGCCACTGCAGCTTCGCGCTGCTGTAGGTTACGTCCGACACGGAAAGCTGTGCGCCGGCCGGCCAAATGGGAGCGACATTGTCACCGGTCGAAACCGGTGGTGTCGTAACCGATGCCGCCGGCTTTACTGCGCTTTTGTTGCCGGCCGCATCAACGGCTTCTACTTCGAACCTATACGTTGTGTTCGGCGCAAGTCCGCTTACGTAGTAGCTGTGTACATCGCCGCTGACCGTATCCAGCAGGACGCTGTTTTGGTAAATATTGTAGGCGGTCACACCAACATCGTCTATGGCAGGCTGCCATTGCAATCGCGCGCTTAATCCAGTGACATCGGCCGCCGTAAGTACATCCGGTGACGGCCATGCCGGCGGAGTCGAATCTCCCGGGGTTAATTTGATTTCGAATAGATCTTTACTAACGGCTCTGTACCACTTGCCATTTACGATCTTGGTTCTGCCTCTGGATGATCCCAAATAAACAGGCGTCTCATCGTGCGGCGTGCGTATATACAACTGATTGGAATGCGTGAACGAGAACGTACCGTCCGCCGCAAGGTTATCAATCTGTGGCTTATTGGTAAAATAGTAGGTCGCCTGAGTCACTGTGCCCTCTGGAGACTGCAGGTAAATTTGCTGTGTTTGCCCCTGCAATTCCTTTGTAAACGCGATCCAGCCTTGATTGATTTCGTAATCAATTTGAGATGAATTAGAGCTAAGCTCTGTCTTGGTGCCATTCTCTATTTTGAAAATACTGCTGCCTCCTCGTTGATAAACGACCACATTTCCATCCCATTTCGGCAAATGGCTATCGTAATCTTTGTCTTGAACGACTGTTTCTGTCTGGCCATTAGAGCGATAACGGTAAATGTTGTATTTCTGACTCTCATCTGCTCTACTAACGTATACAAATTCTCCATTTGCCGCTAGATTCTGTTCGAATCCTTTAAGTGCGACCTGTTCATCCGTTACCGTATTTATCTGAATACCAGAGGGGTAGAGAAAGTAATCGCCTTTAATTTGCATTAGGTCTGTATTAGAGCAGCAATAATCTTTAGATTCGATCCCGGTAAATGTCAGTTTATTGTTTTTCCAAGTATACAGCCTGGTTTCTATATTTGCGGTGCTTTTGATCAAAAGAGCTGCCCCACCCGCTGTTAGCTTGGCCTCAACCACATATTCCTGGGCTAATGGCTTCACAAGTGTAATCTCACCGGTAGAACGATTTTTAATATATAAACCGGAATTGTACACTTTGTACAACAGGCGATTGTCATCAAAGTCGAGAATTTCCCCTTCTGCCTGGTCGACCTTGTTTAATCGATCGCTAATCTCGGCATATATGGTTGTGTCATATTTGTTAATTCGTGGAAACGGGCGCCCGTCAACATAATTATTATCATAGACCGCAATATAAAGCTGAAGAGCTTTACCTGCATAATCCGTAACATCAAACCAATGATCGATAACTCCATTGCCGGTAGCCGTCCCAACCACTTTAAAATCATCTATGCTGAACAATTCCACCTTAATCTCAGGCACCGAAAAATCATCCGTTGCCTTCATACCGATATGAAGCTTGTTCGATGTAAGGACAGACTGATCTTTCGGTTCATCAATGGTCAGCACCGGCGCCGAGTCGTATTTGATTGCTCTGGTCGCCTGTGCGGATTGATTGATCTGATTCGTTGCTGTAACCACAAGTGTCTTGTTGCCTTTCTCGAGTCCTTCCAACGGAATTTCGCCTTTCCATACGCAATCATACTCACGCCGGCACTCTTTTTGTAGAGAAATCTCTTTGCTTTCAACTTTTGCCTTAACGGTCTTGATCTCAATATCCGGTGGATTTACTTCCGCCTGGACAACGAAATTAGTATCAACAGGGATAGGGTCTCCTGCTGTCTTTGGTTCGAGGATTTTGACACTGATCTCCCCTGCAGCATAGGTGCTGCTTGAAAATAATAAACTGACCACGATAGCAAACAACAAGCTGAACACACTTAAACCGAGAATATTTCTTCTCATACAATTTCCACCTTTCGATTTATTATCCTTTCGCCGCCTTATTGGCAACATACTGAATATCTTTACTGTCGATGATGCCATCCGGCTTTAAGTCAAACTGCTCTTCATAGCCCTGCTGCCCTTTCTTTAAACCATTTTTTTGCGATATGAGGAAGAGGTCGCTAAGCCCTACCTTGCCGTCATGATCGAAATCCCCGCCGCCGATTGCGATATTGAACGAGGCTGCCGATAAATTCTGCTGCTGCCCCTTACTGTCGGTTATAGCTGACTCCGGCTGCAGCGTAAGCGCCGTTTCACCGTTTTTGAGCGCCGTGAAACTCAATGTGGTTAAACCGATGCTGCCGTTTTTGCCCGGTACCGCTCCCAGCTGCACGCCGGTCAGCTTCAAGAGTCCAGCGGCCGCTTGGTTGTCCTTGCCGAACACAGCGGTGACATTCTCCGTGCCGAACTCGCTGCTGTAGGCAATCTTCGTCAGCTTCAAGCCGCTCGTATCGTACTGCAGCTTCAGTAAGAACGCGTACAAGTCCTTGGCGTCGTTGGCGCGTATCTGCACATCGATTGTGGAGCCGACTTCGGCAATTTCCGAGCTCGAGCTGAAAGCTATTGCAGCAGCCGAAGCCGTATCATTCGCAAGTGTTGTAACGCTCAGGCTTGGATTATCCACACTGACGTTCCCTGCTGCATCAAGCGCCACCGCGGAGAATACATAAGTGGTTTGCGGAGCCAAGCCGACAGCCTGGTAGCTGTATACCGATCCGGCAATGGTATCGATTAATTCATCGTCGCGGTAAATTCGGTACTGAGTTACGCCTACATTATCGAAGGCCAAAGGCAATTGGAACGTCACTGTGCTGTAGGTGAGACCAGTAACAAAAAACTCAGCACCGGCAAACCATTTCGGAGGAATGGTGTCTTTGGTTGAAACGGGAGCTGTACTGAACGTTACACTCAGCCTGGGGCTTTTATTGCCGGCATCGTCAAAAGCTTCGACCTCATACGTATATGTCGTATTCGGGGTAAGCCCGTATACGACTATGTCAGGCTCATAACGAGCTCTCGTCGTCACCAGGCTGCCGTTTTGATAGACGTTATAGCCGATCACGCCCAAGTTGTCTTCAGCGGGCTCCCACTGAAGAAATGCAGTTTGCGCTGTGATGCTCGATACCTTCAGTCCACCCTGTGCAGGCCACGTTGGTGGAATGGTATCCGAGACTATTTGCTTGACCTTAAGAATTTCTTTCCCGTATGCCGCGTACCATGTTCCATTCAAATTTTTTGCTTTCCCTTGATCGGAGCCTAATTGGACCGGTGTTACATTATCAGGTGTACGAATGTATAATTTGTTCGCATTCGTAAGCGTAACGGATCCATCCGCCGCCAATCGATCAAGGCGAGGATTACCCGTAAAATTGTAGGTCAGTTGAGTCACCGTGCCTTGAGGCGTTTGCAAAAAGATTTGGTTCGTACCTTCATTTGTTCTTCCCGGAAAAGCGACCCACCCCTGATTGACCAAGTAATGATCGGAAGAAGTTGAAGCGGCCACCTCCGAAACCGATTGGTTCGACTGTTTGATCAGCTTTCCGTCCGAACGGGTATAGATCAAGGTGTCACCGTCCCAAGCAGGATCAAGGCTCGAATAGTTGGGATCTTGGATAAAAGGTTCTATCTGATTTTTGGCTGCAAAACGATAAATGTTGGTTAGGCTGCTTCCGCCAGGTTTATAATCAAAAACAAATTGCCCGTTAGCAGCAAGGCTCGCTCTTCCGGCATTTTTGACAGATTTGTCCACTTCACCGGTTTCCGTATTTATCCAAACCACTTGATCTGACGGTATTGGAATCAGTGCATACTTTCCTTCTATTTGCATGACGTTTGAATCAGTGCAGCATCTCTCGGTGAACTTGACATCCGTGTCGGTAAGCACACCGTTTTTCCATATGTAAATTCGGCCATCCCTGGTCGAAGTATCTAAAAGCCAAAGAACGATAGCCTCCGACGTAAGTTTGGTTTCAGTTATATGACCGTAACCCTTGTAGACAAGCGTACTCTTGCCCGTAGAACGGTTTTTCACATACAGCGAACCGTCGCTTATTTGTCTGTAAAGGATTTGGGTATCGTTATAATCAATAACGATGCCGTCGGCTTCATCCGCTTTTACAAGCGATGCCCCCGACACGACATGATAAGTGTAATACCCTCTAAACCGTTCCAGTGAATTTACTCCGTCCACGTAATCGTATACTTCCACTTTCAACTGCATCGTTTTCCCCAGATAATCCTTAAGGTCAAACGTATGCTCCAAGCTCCCTTCCCCGATTAAGGTCCCGAATCCGACTCCATCTTGTACAGAGAGCTCCATGTAGATCTTCGGAACGGAACGGTCATCCTCCGTTGTAACGGTGACTTTAAATGGACTTGATGCATCGATCACAGATTGGTCCGCAGGTGCGACAGTCACCTCTGGGGGAGCGTCATGGACAAACTTAAAAGACGCTTGTCCCGTTCGATTCAATTGATTGGTCGCTTCTACGATAAGCGTCTTCTTCCCTTTTGCCAAACCATCCAGCGAAAGTGTCCCTGTCCACATACAAGATTCACAATCTTGTTGAAGAGCGGTCTCCCTATCATCCACTCTGGCGATAACAGTTTTCAGCTCACTGTCGGACTTTACTTGAGCGCTGATCTTCAAGTCCTTGTAAAACGGATCTCCTTCAAGTGGGGTAGATTGATTCAGGTACACGATCGTAACGCGAACCTCTCCCGCCGCATTCGCACTTCCTGCAAAGATAAAAGCGGAGAACACAACGAACACCAGACTCAGCATGCTTTTTAACATTCAAATCCCACCTCTTTTTGATACGTTTCGTATCATTATTGTCAGACTTATTTTACAACATTTTCCCAACTAATCACACTATTCGATATAGATCGAGAAAAACCTCCTATTTTTTGTTAATAAATTTATAATAATGACAGGTCGATAAAAACCACTTCGCAGAATCTAATGATCGTCGGCACCGGACTTTGCTTATCCACTGCCGCGGATATACAAACAGAAGCCCCCATCGTCACACATGGCGTATGACGATGAAGGCTTCCGGTTGACTTAGTTGATCAGCTTGGCTTGTACCAACATCCGTTCGATGATGGCTGCCGTTTCCGCTCTGGTAATGCTGCTGCCGGGGAGCAGTTTCGCTCCTGCGGAGCCCTCTACCAGCTTATTTTTGATAGTGGCCGCCATCTCTTGCTTCGCCCACTCCGACACAAGGCTGCGGTCGGCAAACGGAGCGAACGCTTGCTGCTGCTCTTGTTTGTCGGCACTGGCGTCAAGGCCGGTCAGCTTCATTGCTCTGGCGATCATGACCATCGCTTCTTCGCGGGTAACGATGTTCTCCGGATGGAAGGCTCCGTCCTCGTATCCGTTGATAATACCGTATTCCCGCGCTTTTTCCACTGCGCCTGCGAACCAATCGCCGGATTTCACATCGGTGAACGACAAATGGCTGCCGTCCTCCGCCAAGCCGAGGGCCCGAACGACGATTGCCGCAAGCTCTGCACGGGTAATCGCAGCATCCGGACTGAAGCGGCTTTCATCCGTTCCCTTGATTACCATACGGGATGCCAGATCATGAACAGCCGCTTTCGCCCAATGCCCCTGCAGGTCGGCAAATGTCACCGGATGCGAGATCAACGAGTAGGCGCTGTTGGTCAAACTGTTAATCACCGCGTAATATTTGCCGTCACGGTTCGTAATATAAGTCGGAACATGACGGGTAGTTCCGCCCGGCTCGATCACGATAGCCGTTGTCACTTTATCCGGGCTGACGCCTGCAGGCAGCGGAATCTCACGTTCCACGTAGGAGCTGAATTTGCCCACGGTTACGGTTCTGCCATTGTACGAAGCCGTTACCGTGAATTCTACAGGCTGCACCACGACGGAGAACCGTTCTTTTTCCGACCTGTTCTGAACATCCTGAACCGTCTTCGCATCACTCTTGGTAATAGCTACCTGTACAGAGATATCTGTGAGCTTGACTGAGCTGCCAAGCTGCTTGGATACTTGGTCAATCACAATTTCCGAAGCAGGCAGCTTATAGTTGGCGTGTGGAGTTTGAACTTCCAGGAGCGCCTGCTTGTTCTCCATAGATTTCACCGTGTCTCCTGTCAACAAGACGATGACGCCGTCCGATGCCTGTGTTACCGGAATGACCACATGTGATTTTGCAGCTTCTTGGGCCAGCTTGTTTTGGAGCTTGAAGCCGTCGATTGTCGCCTTAATGACAGATCTTCCATCCTGCTTCACCATTTCGCCTGCTGCAAGCTGTTCCGCATTCCGGCCGTTGACGCTTGCCGGAATGTCGATCTTCGTATCCGGATTGGCTGGCGTAGTACTTGGTGAAGTGGAAGGCGAGCTGCTGTTGTCCGCTTTATCCTTGGTAATGGCAATAACATAAGCGGTTTTGGTAACACCGTCCTGCGCCGTCACTTCTACGGTCAGACTAGTGGTCTCCGAAACCAAACGGATCGGCGGGCTTGCCAGACCGCTTGTTATGGATACACCGTTCACCTTCAAGGTTGCAGCCGGATCATATACCGATGCGGTTACCGTTACGCTGTCCACACTATTTCCAACCTGGGCTTGGTAGGTTAAAACATCTTTGTTAAATACAGGTTTCAAGGTGCCGCTGCTAAGCGCCAGGGCCGTCAAGTCCGAACGATGCGACACAGTCCGACTCAAAGTAAAGTTCACACCGGTCGTGGCCCTGTCTTCCACCACACTTACGTTCCCTACACTGCCGCTCTCATAACCGCTCTTAACCGCCGTTACGGTATAGCCCGTACCAACCGGAACGCCCGGTATGACGTAGCTGCCGTTCATCGTTGTAGTGGCAGAGTATACCGTTTGATAGACGGACAGGCTTACGGTCGCCCCCGCGATCGGGATTGCTCCGTCGGTGACCGTTCCGCTGATGGAGCCTGGTATAACTACAACGGGAATCGCGGTCAGAGCAAAGTTCACGCCGGTCGTAGCTGTGCCATCCGTTACGCTCACGTTCGCCGCACTGCCGCTTACATAACCGTTCTTGGCGGCTGTGACCGTGTAGCCCGTACCTACGGGAATTCCGGTTATGGTGTAGCTGCCGTTAGCCGCTGTAGTTGCCAAGTACAAGCTTTGGTTGACTGTCAGGCTCACGGTTGCTCCCTCAATCGGGTTCGTCCCGTCTGTTACCGTTCCGCTAATCGCACCCAGAAGAGAAGTTAACGTGACGTTCACTCCCGTTGTGGCTGCATTTGGCGTTACGCTCACATTCCCGACACTGCCGCTTGCATAACCGTTCTTGCTGGCTGTTACGGTATACCCCGTACCTACCGGGACTCCGATGAGGATGTAGCTGCCGTTTGCCGCTGTAGTTGCCGAGTACACGCTTTGGTTAACCGTCAGACTTACGGTTGCCCCTTCAATCGGGTTCGTCCCGTCTGTTACCGTTCCGCCGATCGTGCCTGGAAGTGCAGCCAACGTGACGTTCACTCCCGTTGTGGCTGCATCCGCAGCAACGTTCACATTCCCTGTGCTGCCACTCTCATAACCATTCTTGCTGACTGTCACCGTATAGCCCGTACCTACCGGGACATCAGGGATAGTATAGCTGCCGTCCGCCAGCGTAGTTGCGGTATACACGCCTTGGCTTCCCGTCGTCAGTGTTACGACAGCTCCCTGGAGCGGGTTCTTTCCGTCTGTGACATTACCTTTAACCGCACCTTGGTCCGCAAGACCTTCTGCGGCAAGCGCCGTAATTTCGTTGGAACTCAAAGCTCTCGTATAAATACGGAAGTCAGACACTTTACCTTTGTAATACTTATCGCCACTGCCGCTATATGCAGGTCTGCCGATATAATTTGCAATGGTGGATTCGATATCTTTGGGCAATACGGTCAAACCCGCAACCTGCCCGATCTGCTGTCCGTCCTCGTACAGCGTTGCCGTGGTTCCCGAGATCTTGTAGACGATGTTCTTCCAGACGCCCCGAGTAAGGAGCGCGCCCTTGCCCGCAGTCTGTTCATCCGTGTACCAGTTTTTCGTGATCGATCCTCTGAAATAACCGCCCCCCGTAGACTCCAGCAGCGACAGGTACTTTGTGCCGGCAACAGCAGCGGGTGCGGATGAGAAGGAGTAGATCCACGCAGTATCGGCGATTGACGGATCCATCTTCATGTTCATGGATATGGTGATATCCGATAATCCTGCTAACAGGCCGTTAGGCATCTGTACGGAATCATCCGAGCCGTCGAAGGTTAACGATCCGCCATGCTCATCGGCTAAAGCAGCGCCTCCAAGCAGTGTACCGTTATTGCCATTCCCGGACCAGTCCGTTACAACTGTGCCGTTTGCCGCATTGTTATCGAATTTATACCACAAAAGCTTATCCGTCCATTGGGCATACAAGGTCATATCGCCGGTAACGAGCGTACTTGCCGTAACCTGCGTGCCGCTTCCATCCGGCTTCGTATTCCAGCCTGACAAGACATAGCCAACTTTGGTCGGCTTCGTTGTAACCGAACCCACCGGTCCGTTTACAATGATCGTCTTTGCTGCCGGGGTCGCTTCCGTGTCTCCGCCATTCTTGTCAAAGGTCACCGCATAATAGGTGGATGACAAAGGAGTCAAGGCCATGGTGCCGGAAGCGGGTTTATTGGATGCTATACTCACATTCGTCAGGCTTGCGTTTCCGTAGCCTGCTTTGCTTGCCGTTACCGTGTAGCCCGTGCCGACAGGAATATTGCCGATATTAAAGCTTCCGTCTAACGCCGTTGTTGCGGAATATTCAACTCCGCCAACCGTCAGGCTTACTTTGGCATCTCCCTGCGGTTTCGTTCCATCGGTTACCGTACCGGTCAAGCTGCCAATTTTGTCGTAGAAACTGAACCGTTTGTTAAAATCAAAATTATACGTAAAAGCGTCCTTGCTTCCGGTCAGGTTTGTCAGGTCAAACACCGTCCGGTCGGCTTCGCTCATTGATGCCACCCACGGAGAGTAGGTTCTGAAGTTCAGGTGGTTGTTGCCTTCGTCGAACTCCATCAGTCTGAGCCATCCGTTGCCTCCGTGATAATACGACTGATAGTCCACCAGCATCTCGAGTACATCATTTCCGCTGGCGTTCTTCACAGTCCGGTAATTCGTACCGTGATTGTGACCGGAGATCGTCATGAACACCTGATTATTGTTTTTAACCAAATTATCGAATATCGATTGTCCGTTGCCCGATACGCCGGAATCATAGTCGGTAGTGTCGTAACTAAGCACACCAGAGCTGTCCAAGATGAGAATTTGGTGCGAAACAACAATAGTAGGAATCTTCGGGTTATCCTTCAATATGCCCTGTGCCCATGACAACTCTTGTTTGAAATTGTACCCGTCGATACTGAGGATCATGTACTTGTAACTGCCGGCCTCAAAGATGGCATAGGAGCTGTATCCGCTTGGCAACCCTCCGTGCCAGTAGGTTTTGTTGGCAAATCGGCTGCTTCCGAAGTAATTATTATAAACACTGGAGCCGCGCGAGTCATGATTGCCCCTCATCGTGATATAGGACGCTCCTGCCGTATCCAGCTTGTCGAAGCCGGCAGCGGCGGCCTTCCACTGTGCAACTTGATCGTATTGGTCTACGATATCCCCGAGCGACACGGTCATTTTGATATTGTTGTCCGTATGATGGTCCGCAATCCAACCCAGCTCACTGCTAAAAATCTCCGGCTGATACCTGACCATATTTTGGGTGTCCGGTAAAAATGCAAAGCTGTACGTACCGCTATTGCTGACAACCGGCGTGTTATTATTGTTGCCGTCGATAATTCCATCGGTATCAAAATTCGTGGTGATCCATTGGCTCTTATCCAATGCGTTCGCCGTAATCTTGATTTCCTGAATGGTTCCTGCAAAAAGCCCGTCAAGCGCACCGTTCCATTCGGACGCCCCGATATTCCATCCCTTGCCGCTATTGAATGCAATACCATTCACTTCGTCGGAAGGATTACGGAAATCGGTGACACCGTCGATATAGATTTTTGATTTGTGACCATCATTCACGACGGCAGCATGGTACCAGTTCTTTGCACTATCCAGAGCGAAGGACCAGGCATTAGGATTATAGTTCAAATTGGTCGGAAAGCTTTCCCACTGAAGCTCCCTAATATTGGATACCGACAGAGTCGTAAGGATTTCTTTTTCCCCGCCCGTTTTTCCAATTGCCGTACCCGTCCCTTGCCGGGTCAGGATGCCTGACCATTGGTTATTGGCGGCCGTAAAGCCTTCGGGCATTTTGAACAGAACTTCAATCGTAAAACCGTTCATGAAAGTCTCGTTGTTAATCGGCGCGCCGGAAATGGTCTTCAAATACTTGCCGACCGACTGGCCGCGGAAGTTGTTAAAAATAAGGCTTTTACCATCGTCAGACCATCTCATCATGCTGGAAGCGGCTGCGTTCAGACCGTTGCCTGTCGTTACCAGCGAAAGTGTGTTGCCATAGCCGGACAGGTCTCCGATTTGCATGTCCCCATTGCTCAAGGAGCCCGAGATGACATTATCCTGACTGAATTTCCAATCCGCCAAGACCGGCGTTTGCGACAAAACGACCAGATCGAATGTTTTGGTGCTGACTGCACCGCCATAAGAAAGAGCAGCTGTTAAAGTAACCTTGCCATTGTTAGCCCCGGCCGGACGATGCACGGTTCCGTTTGGTTCGATCAGTGTACTGTCACTGCTGGACCAGCTAATCGCAGAGCCGTTTGCCCCGGTTGCAGGCAGAGTCAGGGTGCTCGTTGAAATAATGTTCGACGTTCCGAGACTGAGCGCCTGTGCATCGAGACCGACGATTCCTGCGTCACCTGTTCCCAATACCGTAACCGTAAATGTTTTGGTATCCGATGCCGTTCCTTTGGCAATCGTTGCCGTTAACGTAACGTTAGCCGTTGCGCCGCTTCGGCTGACTGTTCCATCTGCTGCTGCGACAGCAGGATCGCTGGACTGCCAGCTGACGGTACTTCCGTTCGTACCAGTTGCAGGCAGAGTCAGATTGGAGGTTACGGCACTAGTATCCCCGAGAGTCAAAGCCGTTTTGTCATCGTATACGACCCCGGCGTTTTCCTCTGCCGCTACTGCGGCAATTTCCGTCGCGCTCAAAGCTTTGTTGTAAATACGGAAATCGGAAATCTTGCCTTTGAAATATTTATCGCCTGAATATGCCGGTCTGCCGAGATAGTTGGCGATTGTCTTCTCGATAGCGCTCGGCAATGTCGCAACGGTGCCTTGCTTTACCAGAACGCCGTCTTCGTACAGCGACGCCGTAGTGCCGGAAACCGTATAGGCAACATTTTTCCATACGTTTGCCGCGAGCTTCGAGCCTTTGGAGACATTCAATTCTCCGACCCATCCGTTTGTTGCAGTGGCCACCCGGAATACGTCGCTCCCGTCCTCCACCATACCTAGATACTTTTGGCCGGTCCAAGCCGCATCAGCCGTGCCAAACGAGTATAACCAGTAAGGCTTGGCATACGCCGGGTCCACTTTCACACTCATGGTAAAGCTGGCATTCGTCAAGCCCTTCAACAGTTCATCGGGCATCTTCACGGAATCATCCGTACCGTCCAGGGCTACCGCTCCGCCATGCTCGCCGGTTAGCGCTGCGCCGTTCAGCAGCGTACCGTTCTTGCCATTTCCCGAAGCATCAGGAACAGTAACGCCGTTTCCGGGATTATTGTCGAATTTATACCACAACAGCATGGAATCCTTGGCAGTAACATTATTAGCCTTGACTGTTACCACGAACGTCTTCGTTTGGCTTGCCGCTCCGGATGTAACTGTCGCGGTCAGCGTCACCTGGGCATCCGGTTGGCCGTTTGCAGGGCGAGTAGCATGTGCCGTTCCACTCGCTATCGATATAACACTGGAATCTGATGTATTCCATTGAATCGTCGCGCCGCCGTATGCGCTCGTCGAAGGCAGCATGAAATCCGCGGTCACACCCGATGTGGCGATATTCAGGTTGGCCAGCGTACTGGAGACAGCTTGGCTATCGGAATACGGCACGTTCAAGAAGATCGGGTTGGAGTAAAACCACATATCGGTATAATTGCGTTTATTGATTTCGGTAAACCGGGTTTCGTTGTCCTTGGTCACGTTTTTCACATCGATCATCGGCTCGCCGTTGCTCGTTTCGCCAGGAATATCCGTCCCCAGATTGGTGCCTCTCAGCCTGAAGTACTGGTTCTTGCTCGCCGAACCCAATGCATAAGTAATCGTGTGATAGCCTTCGGCATCTGTCGTCCAGTCTGCGCTGGTGAAACGCTTGACGACCTTGGTCGTATCGTTGGAATCTTTGTTGTATGCATCCGTTCCCGGCTGCGCCTTGCCGGTTACATCGCCGGCAATCAGGTCTACATGATCCAGCTGAACCGGGTCGCCGTTATTGTTTTTCTCAGGGCTTTTGAACCGGATGGTCAGCTGCAGATTGTCTCCCGGTGCAGCCTGCAGCTCCTCGCCCATTCCCTTGGAGGTGCCGTTGTTTGAGATTTTGAAGTCAAGCGCGTTGATAATATCCCCGAATACAGAAAACGACTTGCCCGAACGCATGCCGCTGACGACGGCATTCATGCCGGAACCGTTAACCCACGTATAGTTCTTGGAATATTCGCCCGGATAGTATCCGCTGGAATAGGAACGCGTGCTGTCGATTTTAAAGTGATAGTCGGAGTTGGCGAAGTTCCAAAATCTGCGGCCTTCACCCAAAAGCGCATCCCACTCGCCGCCAACCTTGGCGATTCTAACGTCTGCGCCGCCGTATAAGTCGGTCGTCTCACCCCGATCAGGGGCCATCTGGTTGCCCGGCATCCCCTCAAAGCCAAACGCAACATTAGGTGCCAAATTATTGATGTCGCGAATGTCCGCAACCTTCAATTCCGAAGACGTGCCATTCTTCCTTGAAGGATGGTTGAAGAGCGCATAGCTGTTCGGATAGTTGTCACGAAGCCATTGAAAACCTTTCTTCGTATCGTCCAGCGTCGAATAAGCTCTCGTTTCAGAGCTCCATGTTGCAACATCCGCGGGATCGAACAAATTGGCGGCCCGGTTTGAGAATAAATACTCGAAGTGCTGGATCGCCTTCAGCGCTTCATTCGATCTCGGCGTGTCGGTAACGATTCCGACAGAACTGTGATCCCGAGTAGGCATGTCCCACTCGAATCCGGTGAAAATCGTTTTGCCCGGGTATTTGCCGGCATCCTGGAGCTGCTTGATTTTCGGCGCTTGATATTGAGCAACACCCATGGACAACGGGATTGAACCGGACAGGGATGCTCCGGTGTCATCATGGCTCGATAAGCGCAAATGATCGGAGAGCGCCAGCCAGTCCAGACCGTTTTTCTCAAATGCATTGTCCAATACATCCGTCAACGCCGTCTTCGCGTCATCCGATTCTACGGTATGGGCATGGTACTCACCGGTCATCCACCTTCCTGCGCTTGCGGAAGTTGAGTCTGCAGATGGGTCACCCGATGCTGCGTGTACCGTTGGAACAGCTAGATTGGGGGCCCACATGCCTGTTAGCAGGGAAGCAATCGACAGAGAGGAAAGCACTTTTTTTCGTAACATGATGACTCCTTTCAAACTTGAACGCAAAATTCGACTTATTCCCCAAAAATATAACAATGGATAATTAACTTTGTCTATATGGTTTCAGAAACCACATAATATCTTAACGTAAGTGCTTCCAAAGCGCTGCCTTCTTATTGTATCTATTCCAATTAATGTGGTTGATAGGATCTTCCTGTCATTCCAGCACAACCGCTTGCATGACTAAAGCTCTTTTCCCCATGTGATTATCCCCATGTATCGCTTACTCATTAACAACTACGGTCTTCACAACTTTATCCGGATGTGTACTTGAATACTCAAAAGCTTCAGCAATTTGATGAAATGAGAAAGTATCCGTAATTAGATCTTTTACATTGATCTTGCCATCGGAAATCCATTGTATCGCAGCAGGATATGCGTTTACATATCTATGTACTGCGACATAGTCCAATTCTTTTTCTATAAAGGCAGCAATGTTCATCTCCACGATATTTCCGCCTGGCCAACCTACCTGTACAACACAGCCACCTGGACGGCAATAATTTACTGTCGATGCTGTAGCTTTACTTGATCCGGCAGTTTCAAAAACGACAGCACCTTCTATACCTGTATCACTAGGTAAGGCTACCCTATCCATTCCTATTTTTTTGGCCAAAATGAGTCTAGCTTCATTAAAATCAACACAAATTACCTTTCCTCCGCCTGCCGCTTTAAAAGCTTGCGCAGTAAGCAGACCAATGGGACCTGCACCAAGGATTACTGCCGTATCGCCATTTTTAAATCTGGCTCGATTTACTGCGTGAAGCCCCACTGCAACTGGTTCAACCATTGCCGCTTCTTCAAAGGATAGTGTTTGGGGAATATGAAATACCATATCTTGACGTATAGAAATGTAATCACAAAAGGTACCATTGACCGGAGGCGCTGATAGGAAGATAACGTCCGGGCATAAATTATAACGCCCGGATTTGCAATAGATACAAGTCCTACAAGTAATACCAGGCTCGATAACAACGTGTTCGCCTACAGAAAAGCCTCTAACTTCACTTCCCACCGCTTCAATAATTCCACTGGATTCGTGTCCTGGAACATAGGGCTCTTCTACAACGAAATTGCCTAATCTTCCATCCCGGTAAAAATGAATATCTGATCCGCAAATACCATTTGCTTTAATTTTGACTAAAACTTCATCTGCTTTCGGTACCGGAATTTCCTCTTCTTGTATTGTAAATCTATGTTCTTTATCGAGGTATGCTTTTCTATTCATTTTCATATATTCAGCCCCTGTATATGATGGTCCGCTTTCAGTTTTAATGCCTCTGTTAAAAGAAGAAGTGTTAACGCTTGGCCGTATGTCATGGGGCAAATGGGAACATCCCTGTAGTCCTGCAGTCGGTCGCTAATAGCCGTGCCGTATGATACCTCAGTCACAGTCCCATCCTCCGAAATTCTTTCCAGGATAGCATGAAGCCCTTTAATTCCACATTCACGATATGTTTCGGGAATGTACCCCATCCGTACTGCTTTCAAGATTCCATAAGCAAAGCCAGCTGTAGCTGAAGCTTCAACATAGGATTCCGGTTCTATGATGAGAGTATGCCACATGCCGTTTTCGTTCTGATGCTGTTCCAAAGCTTTAATCTGACCATGGAGAGTATCTAATAAGAACCATTTTACCCCTAAGTTTGAATTCCCTATGATATCAAGGTAGTCTACCACGCCAGAGGTATACCAACTGTTACCTCTAGCCCATTGAATTTCACCGAAGCTGTGTCGTCCGTTAAAGTCAAAACCATGATTGAGCAACCCCGTGTTCTTGTCCGTCAGGTATTTAATATGGAGCAGAAATTGTCTGGATGACTCTTCCAAATAATCTTCTCGATCTAATAATTTGCCCATTCGTGCCATGAACAGTACCGTCATAAAAAGCGTATCGATCCAGATCTGTCCCGGATTTTCTACTCCGGAAACGATATGCTGAAAACCCATTTCTTCGGTCCGAGGCAGTTCCTTCATGACCCACTCAGCCCATTCCCTGCAAACATCTAAATAAATTCCATTATTTGTATATTCATACACATAGGTTAGTGTCAAGAGAGGGCATACGGTGTTAATATTTTTTTCCGGCAGGCCCTTTGCGATATTGGTGTCAAACCACTTGATCAAGAAATCAAGCGCTTCTTGATTACCCGTTTCGGCATAGTATTTTTGCATACCGTATAAACCGACTCCCTGAGCCCACTCCCAGGTCCCCATATCAATGATGCTTATTGGACAGATCTCATTGACACCTGTTTCATTGTCGAGGTTTTGCATCCTGTAGGATACTTTTTCAAATAGTTTCAGCAATTCGTCTCTTCTCATGATTACATCTCTTCCTTCCGCTTCGCTCATATTTAAAATATTTTTTCGCCATATTTCGATTATATTGAATTGTAAAAAAATATTATTGCAATATTGTCTTTATTTATTGCATTTTTGTTTAAGCGCGATTAGAATTTACTCAAATATATCTAACAAAAAGGGCTGATACTATTGGATAGCATAATTGGCCTAAAAAAAGTCAGAGAACCCTACGATGTAGATCTTAAATTGGAACACGTCATTGGGACAGATAAGGAAGTGATGAACTATTACCATTTCCACAATGTTTTCGAAATTTATCTGGCCCTCACTCCGGGAGCAGAAATGTGGATCGATAATAAACGATACATGGTTTCCGCCAATGACCTTTTCCTGTTGAGTACTCGCGACCAGCACCGGGTCATCATTCATGACCGAAAAGGGTATGAAAGATACTTTCTTTATTTTAATCCTTTATATATCCAGCCTCTTTGCACTTCTAATACCAATCTGCTGGAATGTTTCGACATACTTGCTTCAAACCGTACCCACTGCCTTAAACTAACTACGGAGGAAGCCCAAAAGCTATTATCATACTATGGTGACGAATTGTTAGATGCTGATGTGAATTCGAATTCATATGCATGGGATATCAAGCGAAGGATTCTTCTGGCTGAAATCCTTATCTTTCTCAATGAAGTGGTTATGCGGGGAATACGTTCAACAGATTCTAATAACGCTGAAACTGCTTCCCATCATGTCTTGATGCATGTTATGGAATTTATCGCCAGCAATTATCAACAGGATTTAAATGCTCAACAGGTTGCTGAACTCTTCAGTCTAAACCGACATCAGTTAAACCGGCTTTTCAAGGAAGTTACCGGCATTTCCTTTCATAAATATCTGGTGAATACGCGGATTATAAAGGCACGGGAACTATTAGAGCAGGGCTGCATATCCACAACTCAAGCATGTTATGAAAGCGGTTTTAATGATTATGCTCATTTCATACGTACTTTTAGTAATGCCGTAGGTACGGCTCCGGGAAAATATGCTCGACAGTTTCAAAAGAACACTGTCTCCTCAATTTTCAATTGATTTCGCCGAAGAAAAACAAAAACGCTTGGAAGCCCAAGCGCTAAGAGGAATTGAAACCTTCGAAAATTTTTCATTTTACAATTTACTCCTTCAAGGAAAACTTCATCCGATCCAGATTCCCTACATACATAAGACCGGATGTCGTCGTCCCCTTGAACACGACGCAGATGGTTTGCTTGCCGCTCACCAGTTGATCCAGGCGTCCGCCGGCCATTTTGTAGGTTCCCCAGCCGGTGCCCGTATTGGGCAAGCTTACTGTGCCGATGATAGCACCGTCTTTATCGTTCACATGGATTTCCGCAACTACGTTGGCCGGCGATTTTTGGCTGGGCGCATCATAGACGATCTCAAGATAGTTTTTGCCCTTTGCTCCGAAATCCACATCGTTGTAGGTCATCCAAGCGCCGTTAAACGTGTTGCCCACGGTCGTCCCGTTATTATTGCTTTCCGTTTTTAACGGATTGTTATTAAACGTGTTCACCGCCGTTGTCCAAGCGGAACGGGCTTCAAATTCGACCGTCACATCCTGTTCCGGCGCTTGCGGGCTTAACGTAAAGCTCGCGTTGTCGTAGTTGCCGATGTATTTGTAAGCCGCGCTGCCCGTGCCCGTCATCACGAGGTAGACATCCTGGATACCCGACAACGTTTGGGTGAGCTGCGCCGTAACGGTTTTGTAAGTGCCCCACGATGCGGCTGTCGGAGGCGTGTTAACCTTCCCGATCAGCGTACCGTTGACGCCGCCTATCCGAACCTCCACCGCCGCGTCGGCCGGGCAGCTCGCGCTATTGCCCGAATACCCGCGATATGTTCTATGGCATCCGGGTAATTCGACCATCGAACCGGATTCGGTATCCATTGCGGGGGATGGATGTATATCTGAGAACCTTGTTTTAACGAAGTTGAAATCATCCATAGGAACGGAAGCAGAAACAAAAGGCAGAGCCCCGTCTTGAGCTGTTTGATCTTGCACTGGATGGTCACCAAACTTCCTCTCCCTTCTTTAGTTCACCTTTCCGCGTTAAATCTTAAGGGAATCGTAATATATGCCTCTGGCATTTTCAATATAGTCCATTGATAAGATTGCGTAAATGCGATCTAGAGTAAAGGGTAGAGAAATTCGCCCCTCCTCATCAAACAATACTCATTGTATCATTGAGAAGTCGAGGCGACTTTATTGTTTGTATAACAACATTTTCTTTAGCAGATGAATTGTAACCACGAGTAACAAAGGAATTGTAAATCCGGTCAACTTCCAAATTGGAAGGATTACCGTGATGTGCTCGGTCAATTTTGCTTCGCTTCTTTGTAAAAGAAAAGCAAAAATCATATTGATAAAAGTCAGAGGTAATATAAACACTTTCTCGTCCTTTAATTTACATATACGTACAACTAAATGATTTAATATGAAAAGTATAATGCAAGCTTTCATGTAAGAACCTACGATTAAAGCTATCCCAATAATGAATTCTACCCGCTGAAGAATAGGTTGTACATCAATCATTCGTGCAACCTCTACCATCGAATACTTTCTTTCCCCGGCTAAGGGTCCGAAAACAAGAATGGTTGATATAGAGACCGCAATCAATGTGATGACGCTGATACCAAACGCAATAACCAGCTTTTTATGTAAATCCCGGGCCGGCCGACGAACAAAAGGAAGAAGTAGGGCGAGTAAGACCGGTTCTGCGTGGGTGAAACCATATGAAAGGTAAGCGCCATGTAATACAGGTTTTATGCCATCAGGAAGAACAGGTAAAAGAAATTCTCTGTGATAATTAGGAATGGACAACAGCAAAGTCAAGATGATGAACAGCATCACGATGAAAATTAAAATGGTAAACATTCTGCTCATGACTTCAATCCCTGCACGTACAGTTATGGCCACTGTGGTGAAGATAAAGATATCAAATATGTATTGAGGGGTTTGCCTCATTAAAGAACTGTTAGCATATTTACCTACTTCATGTACGATATCTGTACTCATTTCAAATAAGAGCGAAATAAATGGAATAACAATAACAATGGTGGGCCAGGTTCCCAAAACGGCTTGGCTATATTCACTAAAAGATAGTCCGGGATATTCCTTATCCATGTAAAGAACAAACAGTAATTGAATCATGGCAACCGTGCCGGAGAGCAGCAGAGATATCCACACACCGTTATGGGCGAATCCAATTAATGGACCGGGAAGGTTTACAATAACTGAGCCAGTCAAATAAACAAAAAACAATACGATCAATTGATCTTGACTTATGATTTGTTTATTCATAAAGATCATGTTGCTCCTTTTCTAAGAATCTTTATCTAAATACTCAACTATATGATGAGCCAAATCTTTATACAGCCATGATGCGATGTCATGAAGAATCGGCATTCCAAATTCCCCAACATACTCAATACCAAGATAAATAGAGGCAATAACGGTCACTCCATATGCGATCTTGTCGCGCAGCGCCATTTTCTTTATTTTGGCAAGATTATAGAACGTCATTAACAAATAACTCGAGATCACAACAATCATTTTTTCAGCCATCCGTTCGTGCTCCTTCACTAGTTGTCTATAGAAAGCGGTTTTGATATTGCAGTTCCGCTATTTTTTATTTCAATTTTTGCTTTAATATCGATTTGAGTATTAGCGAAACGCTCTTCCCAATTCCTCTTCCATCGTTTCCATAAGGCTGGGTCTTTACGATATATTTGGTCCCCTAATCCAATTAGGTCTAATTTCTTTTGTTTCATTCGGTTCAAAGTTTTTCTTAAAGATTGTTCAACTGCCCGAGCCGCAGCCGCGGCAAATTTTTTTTCATCTTCCGGAGTTTTTAACTTCATGCACCTCATTTCTCCAATAGCTCCCGAGAAATAAACGAATATTTGAAGTTTGACTGCTTCCCCTTCAATTTGTGGAGTTAGTTTGGAATAGAAGGATAATACTTCCAGGGAACTATCGCTTGCATCGCTCGAATCGCTTTGAGTTTCGCACGGCACGCGGATAATTCCTCCCTTGTACTTATTGTGTAACATTTGTATCATTTGCGAATCTTGAGGAGAAACGACCCCCTCCCATTTTCCTTTTTTTAAAACTGCCATTCCGGCAGCTACCAGATCCTCTCCTTTGTTTCCGCCTTTAGTGATGTAAGGAACTAACGAAATCCCCGTCTGGCTGCGAAGACCGACGAAAAGATCAAGTAAAGAAGTGTTAGTCGTTTTGTAATTGTGCCGATCGGAATATTTTGAAATTTGCAACAACTGTTGACTTACTGTTTTTTCGATTAAAGGCTTCATTTTCAAATATTGCGATGCTTTCCCGTGGGCAATAAAAAATGAAGAACTAAGTCTAGCCTCATGATCCCGATAAAAGAAATCCAAAACCTCGCCGATAGGATGTATTTGTACTAACTGATCTTCTACAATGATAGCTCTCAAATGGCTCCATTGTCCTTTGCGTCCTATATGAAGGATAATATCCCGAATCCCGTCAAACATCGTTTCACCCTTTGTTTGCACATTGATATAGGAAATATCTCCGCTTTGCTTTCCTTGTGAACCGCCGGAATGTACCGGTTTGTATATTTGCACCGTAAGATCAACCATTCCTTTATCGGCTTTGTCGATGGCAAGTCCTAAGATAAAGGACCGATCCGTAAGTTCTGTCTTATCCCAGCAACCCGGCAGCAATAGAACGCATACCATCAGACAGCCGACAAATGCGATTTTTCGCATAATAGGCCTTCTTTCAAAAAAACTGTCTTTTATTTTTCAGATCCGAATATCTTCTTGCTGCGCGGTGAACGCAGCAAAATTTTAAACGGGGCACGAATGAATGCATCCAATAATTGCTTCGGTTGAAGAGGTGCTACAGGGGTTAGATATGGCTGCCCAAGGGATCTGAGACTCGTTAAATGCAGCAAGATCCAGAGAAAACCTATCATCAGACCGAATCCGCCCAGGAATGTGCTTAAAATCATGAGCGGAATCTTTATAATTCTTAAAGCGGTAGCCATGTTGTATTGAGGAATGGCAAAAGAAGCAATTCCGGTTAATGCAACGACCACGACCATCGTCGGAGAGGCAATACCTGCAGATATGGCTGCTTCACCAATAACGAGAGCGCCAACAATACTTATCGTGGCGCCAATCTGTCTTGGCAATCGCGCTCCGGCTTCCCGAAGAAGTTCAAAGAAAAATTCCATGATGGCGGCTTCATAAAACGCAGGGAAAGGAATTCCCTCACGCGCATTCATGATGGCAAGTAAAAGAACAGTAGGAATTAATTCCGGATGAAAAGTCGTTAAAGCAATATATATGCTGGGCAAACTTAAAGCAATAAAAAATGCAAATATCCTCATTAAGCGAATTAGGGAGGCAATTATACTTCTTTGGTAAAAGTCTTCCGAGGATTGATACATTTCTGTAAATAGTCCCGGACATATTAAAATCGAACCTGTGCCTTCGACGAGCACGATGATTTTACCGTCCAACATAGCTGCAGTAGCGGTATCCGGCCGTTCTGTATAGCGGTATTGAGGGAATGGAGAATAAGTCGAATCCTCAATCCCCTCTTCAATAAAAGAGGTCTCAAGAACATTAACTTGCTTTAGTCTGGAAATCCGCTCTTTTAACTCAGCTAAGACTTCCAAATTAACTGTATTTATCAAATAAGCGATATTGATTTCAGTTTTGGTTTCTACCCCAAGCGTAAACTTTTCTAATTTAAAATTAGGAGTTTTTAACCGCTGCCGTAACATACCGATATTCTTTTGCAAATTTTCAACTGTACTCTCGCGCGGACCATGAACTACGGATTCTGCAACCGGTTCGCTCACTTGCCTAGTTATTAGTGAAGCAACTTTGTAAGACAAAGCTTGATCCCAACCATTAAAGAAGATAACAAGATGCCCTGTAACAATATCATCAATTGCTTCTTTTAGATCGTTTACAAGCTTGGCAGATTGCGAGGAAATACCGTGGTTGCTGAAAAAGCGAATTACATCTTCAGGTGTGACAGAACTTGCAGGGCCTACTTCGTGGGGAACAAGGTCCTGAAGTGATGCTTTCATATAATTTAATGTTTTATGTTCGAATAACGACTCGAAATAAACGGAAAATGCTGTGTGTCGGAGCTCCGGTCCAAAGTGCCACTGAAAAACAGATAAATCATCGCAGGATTCAAAACTCGTTTCGAGCCACTTTAAATTAGATTCCAATACGGGTGAAATCGGTTGTATATCCATTTCTGAACGGGTACCGGCAAAGTTCGTTTGGTTCATGCGGTTAACCTCCGGAAGTAAGAACTATGCTACAATTATTTCCAACTCAAATAAGATTTATTTATGCTTTTTCGAAATTCAGGATAAAATTAAGTTCGTCCCCGTGACTAACCAACCTTATGACAGTACGCGGTGTGTCGTGTCAGAATCCGGACGAATCCGGAAATGGAAAAATCCGCAAAAGACTTAAACGGATTTAAGTCTTTCGCGGACCGAGAAGTGTTCATACCCATTTGCAAAATAAAAGCTCATGTCATACCGGTAACTGCGTCATATTTCCTTATTAAACTATAGTTTCCCCGCGAGTTTTCTGCGTTGTAGATTCCTTGTATTGTTACTCTCTCCCGCCGAGTACTCCGTGCCGAATAAGAACATTCTTCACATTCTCACTACCCATTGCTTGATCCGGAAGTTTACTCCCTGCTTCTATGAGGCTCTCCGCAACTGCGGCATAATCCCCTTTGGGAGCTTGAATATGAAGTGATCCCCAGATACAGCTATTCATTGGAATCCCTCCGAATTCATTCAGGATGTCCATAGAAGCACCGCGTTCAATTAGCAGTAGGACGATTTCGTAGTCTCCTTGTGCTGCGGCACAATGAAGGGCTGTCATCGAACGGGCGTTGCTCCATGCATCCACATGAAAACCAACATCCAACATGAGTCGCACTGCATCTGCTTTATGCTTCCATGCTGCATCCGTAATTACACTCTGCTCTTCCGGCTCCAGGGATCGGACAATATCTGCATGTTCCCTTAACATGCTATGGACGGTTTCTGTATCTGCCCGCATACAGGCAAACAGGAATTTCTGCTTAACTGAACTGTACGACAGCATTAACTCCGTAATGGCTTCATAACCCAGGCGAGCCGCAAGAAAGATCGGCCTCACAGCTGCGCCTATTTGGTACGCATATATATGCCCACCGACGGAGGTAAAGTTCCCTTTCCCCACCTGGGCCTGAAGGGCATTCGGATCCTCCTTCAGAATTTTGCGGACGAGTTCGATATCCCCCAGCTTACAAGCCATGAAGATATCCGTCTGAGCGCCGCGTTCAATTAAATGTCTGCATTTGTCCGGGTTATTGACAGCATACTGAGCCGGTGTACTGTTGTGGTCGATATCCCGCTTATCAATCTCAGCCCCGTGATCCAGTAGGAAATCGATGATCTCAGGCAAAATGGCATAATGCAGAGGAACCTGGCCATCCGGGCCGCGTTGATTGACAACTTCCGGATCCTCCTCTACCATCTTTTGCAGGATATCCAGCATTCCCAATGCAGCCGCAGCATGCGGATCGACATGAGCTCCCCGCTCAATAAGATAACGGGATAAATCGTGATGATCATGATGCAGAACACCAAATCCTCCCGCCCACCAGTTGCTTTTGGCATTGATGTCAGCCCCGTACTGCAATAATACATCCACCATCTCACGGTTTCCTCTATTTGCAGAAATCACAATCGCCGGCGTATCGAAAACAAACCATGGTTCGTCGATCTGTGTGACAAGCGATGGATGGTTTTGCAATAGACGCCTTAAAGCTTCAGTGTCGTTATTATCAACTGCCTGTTTGAATTGTTCGATGACCATGTTATTCTCCCTCCTTATACCTCAATAAAATGATGGCTTTGCCCAATCCGTATTCGGTTCGCTTACACCTAGACTGATTTTAACATATTTATCACTTTTTTCTTCAATAATATCGATGATTAATTGAGTTACCGCTTGACGTGTAACCTGTGCACCCTTAAATAATTCTCCTTTTTGCGTGAGCATATAATTCGTATTACCCTCTTGGTTGTAAAGCCATGTAAGGCGTAAAAGTGTATAATCTAGATTTGAATTTTCAAGCAACCGTGCGGATTCAGTCTGAGAACGCATTCTACTGCCTCCACCAATCATTTTCTTATTCCATTGGCCAAAAGCTCCAGGCACTTCATCATAAATACCCAAAACGGAAGCAGCGATTACCCTTTTCACTCCAGCAAAATTCATTGCATCAATAATGGTTTTCGTGGATTTTTCATCGCCCATGTCATTAATATAAACGAGGTCGATATCTTGCATAGCCTTGATCAGTTTATCTTTGTCTTTAAAATCACCGTCAAAAATAGTTTCTCGACGATCATCAGTGATAGTTAACCGCTTATGGCCATTTTTTGCATAAAGAATGATGAGATTGTCCGTGTTATTGAGCAATTTATTTGTTAACATACGAGCTATTTGGCCTGCTGCACCTAAAATCAAAATTTTCATAATATCATTCCTCTTTATTAATTAATGCTACATAAATATCAAAATCTGTTTTCCCGTCAGCCTGCATTTCCCTTCAATAACGAACCGACACGGCCGGTAGATACGAACGCGATGCCCGCCGCGATCACGACCGAAACAGCACTGATCCAAGTGATCGATAGGATGGACAAGCTGCCAACGGTAATTCCCCCAATGCCGGCTCCTGCAGCAAAACCCAGTTGTACAAAAGAACTGTTCAGACTAAGGACGATACCGGAAGCTTCCGGAGCAAGCGAGACCAAGTTAAAGTTCTGGGTTGGCCCAAATACCCAGCAAGCGATCTCCCAGATCATGAGTAATAGAATCGTCATTACGACGGAACCGGAGCCGAAGCCGGAAACAGAGGATAGCACGACTAAGGCAAGGATTTGGATAGCCATTGATCCGAAGATCGTGCGGGGTATGCCGATCCGATCTGCCAAGAAGCCGCCAAGTCTGGAGCCGATCAAGCTCCCGACGCCTAATGCCAAGAGAATACCGCTCATATGCCGTTCCATCGTCGGCATGGCGGCGGACAGAAACGGAGTGATATACGTATCGACTATCGAAAAGCCGATAAATACGAAGAACGTTATGCCAAGGGTGAGTGTGATCCTCGGCTGCTTCAAGAAAGCAAGCCGCTTGCCCAATGAGACGGACGCTTCGCCTTCCAAGGCAGGGATCGACCGTACGATGGCAGCAAAAGCCAGCAGGCTCAAAACGCCGATGGCCCAGAAGATCGTCTTCCAATCATAGACCGCAGAGACCATGCGACCGATGGGAACGCCGAATACGAGAGAGGAGCTAAAGCCCATAGCGACAGTGGACATTGCTCCCCCCTGGCGGCCGGGAGAAGCCAGCTTGGACGCTATAGAATAAGCCGTGACGACGAAGACGCCGGTTCCGACTCCAAGCACAATGCGGGAAGCCATCAGAAAGCCGAAGCCCGAAAGGGCCAGCATGGAGACGATACCAAGCAAGATGAGGGAGAGAGCCAGGAGCAGTTGATTGCGTTGATTCATCTTTGCCGCCGCCAGCACGACAAAGGGTGCACCAAGCGCGTTGCCAAGCGCGAATACTGTTATGAGCTGCCCGGCTGTCGATATCGATACACCGACGGAAGCGGCAATTTTGTCCAACATACCAACGATGCCAAATTGTGAAGTGCCAACTAAGAAACAGATCAAAGCAAGCATATAGATTTTCCAAGTATTATTCATGTTATCCTAACCACCTAAATTCCATGTAGTCTTTAAAGAGAGAGATGGACCACTGTTTGCAGTGGCCCTTCAATCAAATATCAAGTTTGCGGGTACCGATCCTTTTCACAATTTCAGGGTCATTATGTGAAAAGAATAAGCTCTTGTTCGTATCCAATGCAGCAATCGTCTCCATATCCTCTTGCTTTAATTCAAAATCAAAGATATTGAAGTTTTCGATCATTCTGTCTTTCCGAACAGACTTTGGAATCACAACGACTTCTCTTTGTGCCAACCAGCGTAAAATCACTTGTGCGACGGATTTATTATACTTTTCGGCGATTGATACCAAAACTTCATTATTGAACATGTTATTTCTTCCTTCACCAAAAGGCGCCCAAGACTCGATCTGCACATTGTTTTCTTTCATGAATGTTGCACTTTCTATTTGCTGGCAAAAAGGATTCGTTTCAACTTGGTTTACTGCCGGAATTACTTCATTATGGATAATCAAATCGATCAGACGGTCCATTTGGAAATTGCTAACTCCAATAGACCGGACCTTTCCCTCTCGATACAGCTCCTCCATCGCACGCCAAGAGCCATAAACATCGCCAAACGGCTGATGAATTAAATATAGATCCAAATAATCCAATTGCAATCTTCTCAGTGATTTTTCAAATGCTTTCTTTGTGGGCTCATACCCAGTGTCTTGAACCCAGAGTTTTGTCGTAATGAACAATTCATCTCTTGAAACGCCGCTTCGTTGGATTGCTCTGCCCACCGCTTCTTCATTTAAATAAGATGCAGCCGTATCAATCAGACGATAACCCGCCGTTATGGCATTATAAACGCTTTGTTCACATTCATTTGCATCTGGAATCTGATAAACCCCAAAGCCGAGTATGGGCATCTTAACACCATTGTTCAAAGTCACAGTTTGCATGACAAAATCCTCCTGTCAATATTTATCGTTATTTTCCTGCTCTTTTTGCAAAATCTGAACCTGCCGGGTACCAATGGCCGCAACCACGCCCATGACCTTATTATGAAACATCCGACAAAAAACAGTTATCTCATTTGTCGCAAATGTTTGCCTAATTCTATCATTTCCATAGAGATCTTAAACAAAGCCCATTGACCAATAAAGTCAATGGGCTTGTTATTGTACGATCTTGGCTGCTTGTTAACCTGCCAGGAGTCCGCACGACGGAGCTTCTCTTACAACAGCTCGAAATCCACTTCTTGCAGATCCCGCGAATTGGAACCGATATACAGTTTGAAGCCGCCCGGTTCCGCTTCGTGCCTCAAATCCGCCGTCCAGAAAGCAAGATCGGAGACTGTGACGGTAAAGCTGACTTCCCGGCTTTCGCCGGCGGCCAGCACCGCCTTGCGAAACCCTTTCAGTTCCTTCACCGGACGCACGACGCTGCCGTGCTTAGAAACAGACTGCCGCGTCGGTCTGTTTTATTATTCGGGGGAGCATCACAATTCTCGGGCGGTTTGTCGGTAGCGGTTTTGCCGAATCGCCAGTACCGCAAAACAGCCCAAGAAAGTGATGCCTGCAACAAGGTACGGAAGGGACAAGGATAGGTCGTACAATGCTCCGGCAGCCGTCGAACCTGCAATCGTCCCGAGACTCGTGAAAGTGGAGTTCAATCCTGCAACATAACCTTGATCGTTGCCGGCCGATTTGGACAAATACGCGCTGGCCGCCGGCCGAAGAAGATCGCAAGCGGCGAAAATAATAATGGTAACGAGCAAGACCGCCCAATAACGATGGGCCAACAAAATGGCCAGAATCGACACGCCTGCCAAAGCGAGGCTTATATATATCACTTTGATTTCGCCAACCTTTTTCACGAGAACGTCCAACAGACCAATCTGAATGACGACTCCGACAATGGCGCCAATCGTCATGATCAAGGCGATATCCCGCGGACCGAATTGATGCTCGGCATCCAAATACAGGCCAAAAACCGTCTCAAAGTTCGAAAGGCCAAACCCGAGAATGAGCAGCACAAGAAGCGCAAAAAAGTAAGGCGCTTTTCTGGAGTTTATCAATTGATAGATCAGGCTTTGTTTGGCAGCGGTGCCGGCTGCCGGATATGCGGTGCCGGTATTCGCCATTTTCAAGGATTCAGGCAGCACCAGTAAGGTTAACACCGCCGAAAATGCAACGACGATAGCGGCTGTATAGAACGGCACGCGTATACCGTATTCCGCCAGGAATCCTCCTAACCCCGGGCCGATAATGAATCCTGTCGACATCGCCGCGGATACAAAGCCCATTCCTTTGGCCCGTTCATCCTCCGTGGTGACGTCGGCCGTAAAGGCCATAATACCCGGAAAAATAAAGGCAACTCCAATTCCGCTTAGCAGCCTGGAGATGAATAACAGGTAAAGGGAAGAAGCAAACCCAAATATGGCCTCGGAAATGGCAAGCAAAGCAAGACCGGCGACGATGACCTTTTTCCTGCCGACAGTATCGCAAAGTCTTCCTGCCAGAGGGGAAAATAGCAACTGCGTAACCGCGAAAGCGGCTGTCAATAAACCTACCGCAGCTCCGGTTAATCCCAACTCTTTCATCAACGTGGGCATAACGGGAACCACAAGCCCGTATGCCGCCATCGCAAGGAAAAGATTGGCCATCAATAAGGTGAGCGCTCCATTGTTTTTCAATAACAAAGACATATCGTTTTCTCTCCTCTGTCAAACTTATATATAGTAATATAGAACGAATGTTCAGTATAAATCAAGTTTTTCGGGGAAAGAGGTTTTCAACAAAACTTCATTCGAAAAAAATAAGAGTTAGATTTAAAAAGTCCGTGCCATAAGGCACGGACTCACATCAATTAAATTCAAACGAAACTGATGCCGGGTACCCAGCTGCCGCCGCAAACCGGACCGGACCGATGAGTCCGCTTGGTTCCTGCTGTGCAAACGATGACAAGAAGTCGCGCTGATCTTTCACTAACGTATTCGTAACTTCAATGACAAGCTTGTTTTTGCCCTTTTTTATCAGACCGTTGATTTCCAAGCTGTAAGGTGGACATATGCGTACCCCCGCTTGTTCGTCATTTAACCATACTTCTGCCGTTTCATAGACCTCACCCAAATCTAACAGAGCTTGTCTCGCGGATTCGTTCCACTCAAATTCCGTTTCATAACGAAAAGTACCGGTAAATCGCGGTAAATAATCAGGCCCGCTCATATTCGCCAATGCCGTCAGTTTTCCCCATTCCTTGAAATGAGGATAATGTTCGGCATCAGCGGTGGAAACAGTCCATTCGCCTTTAAGCTCAAGATCCGCCCCAACAGCATGTCTTGGAAGGGCGGCATAACCTTCAAGATCAGATCCATGGAGCAGAATGATGGATTCATACGGATGAAGGACAAGCTGAACCGCCGTTGTGCCGTTCTCCCTTTCTGCATGTAAACTGATCAACTGATTCCGGAAGGCATCGTAAGCAAATACATCACCTTGGATGGGCAAAACAATCTTCGTATGAATGGTTTGATTCGGGTGTTCGTTAAAGAACATAAAAACATCCAAATTTTGCTGAAGATAGTGATAGTTCCGAAGATACGGTTCGTATTGGCCGGCTCTAATCTCGTAATGTTCGTCTGCAATAAGGTCTTGCGCCAGCTTTTCTAAAGCTGCAAGCTTCACATTCCGGTGATCGGCCAGACAAGACAGTTCGGCAGAAACATCACTGCCCTCGCTCGATCGTAAAGGCAGCCCGTCAATAAAGCGAACGGCTAGTCCTTGTTCGGCAAACTCGGCCAAGTTCCGAATCATCGCCGCCGGAAGCGCTTCTGCATAGGGGACGATCAGGCACTCGTAATCCTCGTGATGTACGTACAGTTTGCTGTCTTGCACGCTCGCCGCTTCCAAAAGAACGTCGACAGGAAGAACGTCGCAGTCGATCTGATGCTGCATCAATTCCTTCACAGGCTTATGAAAATACATCGATGCTCCGGACCATTCGGCTTCAGCATGATAAACGACGGCTGCGGTCGCCACGTGTCTTCCGCCTGTAATCAGGTGACTAATCCGATTCATATATCGATTTAAGTGCTTATAATATCGGTACTGCGGATTTTTCCCGCTCGCATACATATGCGGCGGGCAATCCGGATCCGGAAAAGCTTTTTGAGTAAAGGCATGCGGGACAAAATAGTTAACGCCTCGAACGAGCATATGATCTGTGAGCCACTTCATCAGCTTCAGGCCCTCCGTCCAGCCATATGCCCCATACAATTCACACATCGTACGGCCTTGTTTTTTCGGATCCATGTGTCCAAGCGACACGCCAAGCTTAGCGAGGCCATAGTGGAAGAATTCACTATCCGTTTCCCCCGAAACGCAGCGGAAACTCAATTCATCGAAGCCAGGGACGATCTGCCACAGCACCACATCGAGGCCTGACATATCTTGTCCCCATAGCGCGCGAAAAAAGTGTCCGGCGCCGGATCCGAGCCTTGCATGAACGTTGTTGTCTTCGAGTACATGTCCGATGTATTCTACCCCGTGGGCTCTACACCATACTCCGATTTGGCTGCAGAAGTTTTCGGCGTAGAGCTTACTGACGATATTCATATAATGGTACCGTACAATATTCGACTGTTCTCCTGCATCGTGCCAGAGGAGATGCAGCAGCTTCCGATAGTCGGGCCCCAAAGCTTCCTCCAGCAGGGCCGGCATTTCCCGGCTCCAGGGGAGCGGTACTCCCTGCTTTCCAGGCTTCGAATTGAAATCAAACGTTTTCTCATCATTGTAAAATCCGGGTTCATCTGAAAAGAAGCCAACAAATGTCTTTCCGAAATCCGCTTTATACCGATCGTAAAAAGCCTCGTATACCGTGTCGAGCAAAATGCGAACTGAATCCCGGTCCAGCGGGTTCAAATAATCTGCCTGCTCCTTGCTTCCGCCATCCTTATTTTCTGAAATAATAAATACACGCCAATACCCTTCAGGGATATCCCAGTAAAGGATACCATCTTGTACAAGTTCTGTTATGTCAACCGTGTCACCGGTTAATGATCCGTTAGATGGATTGCGACGGACCGCGACAACTGAAATCAGCTTATTTTTACCGCTCGCGTTTTGGCTGTGCGAGATGGTCGGCCGAAGCCCACGCATCAGCAAAGTATCCAGAAGCAGAGATGTTCCTTGGGCAGGACCGACGGTATCGATATACCGTTCACCCAAAAACATGCGATGAAGCTCTTCCGGAGCCTCTTTCACCTTGCCTGCCGCATGACCCGTCGGAAAATGGTCGTCATCGAGCATCCATACCTTCATGCCGCGCTTTCGAGCTTCATCCATAATGATGTCCATGTCCTTCCACCATTTCGGTCCGAGAAAATCCGGATGCGGCCGCGCCTCCACGCAAACGGCCCCGATTCCGGATTCATGAACACGGGCAATCTCTTCCCGAATCACCTCCTCTTCCTCACCATGCTGCCAGAGAAAAGGAAGGATATAATTATGCTCTTGACCCTCAAGCACTTCCCTAAGACGATTGCTCATAATAGCCCCCTGCTTCAACTTAGTTTCAACCATCCGATGTTCGCAGCTTGGATGGAAATATCCGCCCGCCTTCAAATCGAAGCCGGGCGGATACAATTATTTTTTCACTTTTGCATACCATTCTCTGGCACGCTTCGTAACCTCTTCACCACCCGATTTGTTCCACTTGTCTACGAATTCATCAAATTTGCTGATCGGGTATTGCCCGAGGATAATCTTGGTGGCGTATTCCACGTACAGCGTACGATTGTTAATGTCCGGGAAGCCGTCGTACACACTGGCCGGCATACCGTCGCCGGCAATGATCTTGACATACTTCTGGGCTTCCTGCATATTTCGGTTAACCTGATTAATCGCCCACATTCTGTCTTCTGAAGCTGTACTCTTGTTTAGATTGATCATGAAATCAAGGGTAGATATTTTTGCATATGGATCAAGAATCAGGTTCTCTTGTGTACTCTTGTCATCCGGAAGTCTAGCTGGCTTGCCGTCCTTCATCGCATAGTGCATTCCTTCCACGCCAAGGTACAGAGGGATCCAATTCTTCTTATCGTACATGTTGTTCAGCAGCTTCAAGGTAGCCATCAACTTCTTCTGATCCTTGTTACTCTTGACCACCCAGGCCGGAGGGGTAAATCTCTTCCAAGTGTAGAAGCCCTTATAGCCCGCGACTTCCGGTATGGGGAGTACCGAGAATTCAGCCTTTACACCAGTGTTCTTATATAGATTTTCTAAAGGCAAATAGCCGCTTTCCACCCAATGGAAATAGTTTCCTGCCTTATTCGACTCAATCTTGCCATCCCACTTGGCCTTGTCGTTGAGGAGCGTTTCCTTATCCAATAACCCGTCCTTATACAGCTTGGCGATGAACTCCAAGGCGGCTTTCATATTCGGTGTAACCGCAGAATAAGTCAGTTTGCCGTCGTACAGGTCCCAATCCGGATACCCTTCGAACATGGCCACTCCGTACATGGCGAACAGATGATCCATCCAACGCGCCTCCTGACGGCCACCCGTCGGAAGCTCATCCTTCTGGCCGTTGCCGTTAGGATCTTTGTCCCGGAACGCCTCCAGCACCTTCACGTATTCGTCTTGGGTTTTCGGCATCGACAGGCCCAATTTGTCAAGCCAATCCTTGCGGATCATGCCGGCGTATCTCCCGTAGTCCACCACACCGGGGATATAATAAATTCTCCCCTGACCGGTAGGATCGTTGGCTTTGACCACATCCCACATTTCTTTCGGAATGGCTTCCCATAAATTCGGTGCATACTTGGGCAGCAGCTCAGTCAGGTCGGCAATTGCGCCGTTTTTAGCCAAGCTGTCTTCGATGCCCTGCTGGGGTAAGAACAGGTCCGGCATTTCGTTAGCGGCGATCTTCAGGTTCAATTGATTCAGGTAGTTGGTGCCTCCGTTCCATTCCACATAGGGATGGATGACGCCGACGCCCAGTTTTTCCTTATACAATTCATACAGCTTGCTGCCTTTGGTGATCGGTTTATAGCCGATGTTAGTGCCCCATACTTCAATATCGACTATTTCATCTGCATTGGAGGCCTGGTTCTGGGCAGAAGTTGAAGAACCTTCGGAAGAGTTCGTGTTTCCGCTGCAGCCGGTGACAGCAGTAATCGCAAGGACACCTGCCGCTACTAATAACCCCATCTTTTTGAAATTCATATGGTATTCCCCCTCTGAATCGTAATGATATGTTTAAGGCTGCTTGCCCATAAACCGGAAAGGGTCGTTTACCCTTTTACGGAGCCGATCATGGCTCCTTTGACAAAATATTTCTGCAAGAAAGGATACACCAAAATGATCGGGATGATCGCAAAAATAACTGTCGCTGCCCTTAGAGTCCGCTCATTATAGTTAAGATCAGCCTTTGAAACGGCACCCGCCATAATCACGTTATCGTCGGTAATGAACTGTCGAATCTTGATCTGCAGCGGAAACCAGTCCGGATCTTGCAGAAAAAAGAGCGGATGCTGGAACTGATTCCACAGCATTACACCGTAGAATAAAGCAAGTGTCGCCAATACTGCTTTGGACAGCGGAAGCACGAATTGGAACAGCATCCGGAAATATCCGCAGCCCTCAATGAAGGCGGCTTCCTCCAATTCCTTGGAAAATTGTTTGAAAAAGGTTCTCATGATAATCAGATTGAACGGATTCAGGATATGCGGTATGACCAGGACCAGCGGATTGTTATAAAGGCCGATGCCGCGAACCGTTAGGAAGTAAGGCACGATAGGCGCCTTGAAGATCATCGCAATCACGACGCCGACCATAATGACAGGTCCCCAGCGAAACTCCGGCTTTGACAGCGGGTACGCAAGCAGCGCGGTCACTAGCAGGGCCAAAACCGTGCCAATCACCGTCGAGCTCAAGGTCAAGAAGAACGATTTCCACAGGTCGGGACGGTCGATCATATGTCCCCAGGAGTCTAACGTAAATTGCTTCGGCCATATCGTTACCAGGTTCATATCCACGGCACTTTTGGAGCTAAGCGAGGTGGAGATCACGGACAGGAGCGGTACGAGCGCTATGACGGACAACAGTATGAGAAAGACCGTAATTGTCGTTACGAATACTTTTTCTCCTCTCGATTCAAACATGCCTACCAGAGCCCCCCATCCGAAACTTTCTTCGACAGCCTATTGAATATAAACACCAGTATAAATCCAATCACCGACTGGAATAAACCGACTGCCGTCGCAAAGCTGTACTGCGCTTGCTGAATGCCTGTCCGGAACACGTACGTATCCAGGATGTCTCCTACACTATACGTCATCGGAGTGATCAGATTATACACTTGATCAAAACCGAGATCCAAGAAGTTGCCGATTTCAAGCAGGAACAGCACCAGCACGGTAGGTAAAAGAAGCGGAAACGTAATGTGGCGGATTTGCTTAAACTTGGATGCGCCGTCGATCATCGCCGATTCGTACAGCTGAGGATCGATTGAGCTGATGGCCGCTATATACACCACGGTTCCCCAACCGGCATCTCTCCATATGGATGCGATCACGTAAACAGGCCGAAAGTATACGCTTTCCTGCATAGCCAGCAGGGGTTCAAAACCAAACCACCCGCTTACAATGTTGAACAACCCGCTTAATGAAAAGAAATCGAAGACGATACCGGCAACAATAACCCAAGACAAAAAGTGCGGAATGTACAGAGCGGTCTGGATCCCTTTCTTCAGCGCCGATTTTCGAATCTCGTTAATCATCAGCGCCAGCAGAACGGGCACCGGGAAGACCAGTACAAGCTTGAGAAATCCCAGCATTAGCGTATTCCCAAACACTCGGACGAAGTCAGGATAATGAATCAGGGTCTTAAAATGCTTGAGACCTACCCAAGGACTATCGATGAATCCTTTGAAAACCGAATAGTCCTTGAAGGCGATTACAGAACCGGCCAGCGGAATGTATTTAAATACAATGAGAAAAATAATTCCCGGAATCGCCATCACATACAGCGGCCAAAACACCTTCATTCGATGAAATGCAACTGCTTTCAACTTGTTCCCTCCAGTTTCTAGTTGTTGAATTCGCTTACACAGATACTATACAACTAGTGGAAGCATCGCTCAATCGGGTATTTTTAAGTTTAAACAAGGGTATTTTTAAGAATATATATAGAAACCACTCCTGCCTGGAGTGGCTAAACGTTTAAACGCTCGGCAATTTCTTGCGATAATCCCTGGGTTTGCACCCTGTCAGTTTCTCGAATAACCGCGCAAAATGCTGCGAATCCGAGTATCCTACCATTTGGCAGATCTCGTACACTTTCAAATCTGTCTTCTCCAGTAGCTCTTTCGCTTTGCCGATTCGGATCTGGGTCAAAAAATTCACATAAGTATCCCCCGTCTTTTGTTTGAAAAACTGGCTTAAATAATAGGGACTGATGAAAAAACGGGCAGCCAGATCTGCAAGGGTGATCGGTTCATTGTAATGTGTAGATACGTATTCCTTGACCTCGGAGATAATGTCCTTCTTCTTGGGAATATTATGCTCCAGTTTGAACGCAATAATTGTTCTGATGACTTGAACCATCCATTCCTCCAGACTCTCCAGCGTCCGAAACCGCGAAATGCCCTCTAGCGACAAAATATGACGGCCCAAAAAATCGTTTTGCTGCAGCTGCTGAAAGGACATCTTCCGAACACTCGATAAAAGGATGTTCAAGCACTGCAACTGGAGATCTGCCGGACTCATGCTTGATTCAGCTTGCATCCCTCGAAAGATCTCACGGATAATGCCAACACATTCCATCTCGTCCATGTTGTCCAGACCGGCTTCCAATTTAGCGATCATCGCTTCTGGAACAGGCTGACTCCGTTCTGTCAGATTCATGATCTCAGGAAAAGGGATCACGGCGCCCGCCCTTTTAACGACTTTATAGCTTAATGCGTAACGGGCTTCCTCAAAAGATTGGCTGATTCCGGCGGCCCGTTTTTGAACCGTACCGATGCCGACGGTCATGGACAGCTCCAATTGCCGGTATACCTTTTCTTTAAGACGTTGTACCGAACGAACCAGATCTGCATACCCGATGGAACCGCCATGGGTAACCACCACTGCAACCTGGGCGCCCGAATAACGAAACCGATACACTCCACGGTACTGCCCCAGGCCCAGATCGATTTGACGGAACACCTGCTGAAGACTAAATTCCTTCAAAGCTTCGGCGCCGCCGTCGAATTCAAGCAGGATACAAACGAACCAAGCACCCTCTGTCGGAATTCGCGCAATCCGAAGCAGCTCTTCCATAAGCTCCGTATTTTCGCCGCCGACATCAAGGATATCCCGCAAGGCGCTCTCTTGCATACGGCTATGAACCTCCTGCTTCAATTCGTCCACTTCCTGCAGCTTGGCCGTGTCCGCACGGACCGCCTCTATGACCTGGTAAACGCAGTCGCGCAGTTCCTCTTCCTCAACCGGCTTATTGATGTAGAACTGCACTCCCAGTTGCATGCCTCTTCGAGCGTATTCGAAGTCGGCATATCCGCTTAACAGAATGAATTTTGTCCGACTGCCCGCGTCTTTCAGCATTCTGATCATGTCGAGGCCGTCCGCTTGCGGCATCCGAATATCCGTAATGACGATGTCCGGCTGCAGCTTTTGAATGAATTTGAACCCTTCTAAACCATTATAAGCTGTGCCTATAACCTCACATTCCGGGATATAGCGGCTTATCATTTTTTTGAGACCGTCCACAATGCCTTTCTCGTCATCCACCAAGATCAACCTCATCCCAAAAGCCCCTCTCCTTCTATTCTCGCACCTGACATCCGCCTAAAGCTTAGGGATTAAAAATTCGACTGTCGTTCCATGATCAACTCCAGGGCGAATTGTCAGATAATACCGATCGCCATAATGGAGTTTTATGCGTTCAGCGATATTTTTGAGGCCTAACCCGTTACTCTCCGGTATATCGGTTTCTTCCAGTTTATATTTATCCGATTTGGCATCCTCCAGCAATGCAATCAGTTCCGCTTGTTTCCCCAAAGACATACCGACCCCGTCGTCCGTTATCCGGATTAAAATCCCCCCTTCTTCCGTCCAGACGCCTTCAATCCCGATATTCATGATCCGGCTGTAGTCCTCAAATCCATGGTTGATACTGTTTTCCACTATAGGCTGAAATACTAGAGGGATGATGCTGCAATGCAGTATCTCGTCGGGGATTCTGATATCCAGTCTGAACATATTATCAAACCGAATGTTCTGAAGCTGCAAATAATTGACCGTATACTCCAATTCATGCTTCACCGAATGGTGTCTGCCTTCTTTACCTAACGTTAACCGAAACATACGAGCCAAAATTTTAATCATGCCGGCGGTCTCCTCGTCATCTTTTACCAGCGCCTTCATGCGGATGGATTCCAAGGTATTGTATAGCATGTGCGGGTTGATCTGATTTTGAAGCGCGATGAATTTGGCTTGTCGCTGCTTTATCTCGGCGATATACACGTCTTCAATTAAGGTTCGGATCGTTATAATCATTTTGTTGTAACTGTTTACCAGACTTCCGATCTCGTCATTTGCCTGTTCTTTCTCTATGGGCAGGTATTGGCCTACTTCCGCCTGCTTCATGCTCCTGCGGAGAGCCTTGATAGGTTTGGTGATCGTATAACTTAAACCAAACGAAATGAGCGTGATGATCAGACAGCTTGTCAGGATAACGATTACCGTCATTCCTTTGATCTGATTGATTTTCTGCAGCAGCTTCGAGCGCGGAATCTCGGTTTTGATAAACAAATTCCCTTGCGAGGTGTTTCCCGATAAAATAATCCGGTCATGGCTGTCGTTATCCTTGATGTACTCCGCTCCGGATTCAAGCACCTGCTGCCAGGATAACCGGCCGCTGGCCGCATCGGAATGGTAGACGATTTCTTTTTGTCGATTGCTTATGATGACACTTATGCCGTATTTGTCCCGAGCCAATACGAAATCATGATCAAGCTGCAGCAGTGTAAACGGATCCAGATCGATGAGAAGTATACCTGCGTATGCCCCGTTGGAACTGAACAGCACTCTTCCTACCGTCACTACGGCTCCTGCCCCTTTATCCTCGTAATAGGAACGGTCATGCAACCCGGTAATAAAAAAAGTATCATCCGAACTGCGGAGCCTCTTGAACCACTCCTGCGATAGCAACATGTTCTCATTCACTCTACTTGTCGTAGTCGTATACTGATACACGTTTTTATCGCGGCTGATCAACATCACGGTACTGATCTCCGGTTTGAGCAATGCGACCCGCATCAGCAGCCGCTGGACGGCAACTCTTTGGACAATCAACTCGTCCATGGACATATTTCCCTCTTCACCTAGCTTGTAGATCAGTTCGTTGTCAACCAGCACCGACTTCGTGACCTTGTCATATTCTTTCATGAATTCGTTCAAAGTAGTCCTGATTTGAGACGTATACAGAGCGGCGAATTCCTGAGAGGAATCCTCGAGCGCCGCAGCCGATTGATGAAAGATGATGGCGCTTACACCGAGTAACGGAATGACACAAGCCAGAAGGTAGCCTGCCATTAATTTATTTTGGAATCTCATGTTTCTTATTATGAAAATAGCCCTTCGCATCCAACTTTTGCGCTCCATACCCAGCCCTTCCTTTGTCAAACGTCTTCTCTAACTATTGTACATGCTGTGATGCATCGACGCTACCGAAGTATCTTAGGCAGAAGATGGCGATTTTTACCTCCAAAGTTACAACGTCTTGACACGGCTCCATTTTGTATCCGTTTACAAGGAATATACTTTAAGAATATTCATTTATCAAAGGGGCATTTTTAAGTTTATACAAGGGTATTTTTGTGCTTTTTTAGGACTTGTGCTTGTATATGACCTTAAAAATGACCATGATTAAACTTAAAAATGACCTGTTGAGTAATTTTTTCCCAAATTATATATTATTTTTGTAAGCGGATACAAATTCAGACATGCCTTGGAATTTAAGCTGGTGGGAGGTGAAATGGGATAAGTTAATATTGGATTGATTTGAATTTTGAGCTAAATGTTAATTATTAAGTTGGAGGCGAGCATGATGAAAAATGAGTACAAGGTTCTCGGAACATACGGACCCGGCCATATTTGGACTCATGCCTAGACCCTACGGTATATATACCTTTACGGATATGATGTGGCCGCTGTACACGTATGCGATAACCGGGGTACGCAATTTCAGGGAAGGTAACATCGGTCCCGTATTGATCGACGTTCATCGTTCTATAAACCAAACAGGGTATAAAGGAGTACAGCTCACTACGGATAAGAATTGGGTGTATTGTTCACCGATGTCCTGGCACCCGAACGGCAAACGTGCGATGTGGCTGGAAGTATTTCGAGGCAGCGGCGGTTCGCAAATGCGGATCCAGAAAGTAAACCTGCTTGATTATAAGCCTAAACAAACTGTACCGATTAAACCAACTACAGATAACATCCCGTATGGTATAAAAGGCTTGACCGTACTAAATACCGTTAATCCGAACGTGAATGGGAAAATTGCAGGAAAAACATCCGGATACATCTCCTATATCAGAAATGCTTCCTCCATTTTCTCAGGACAAACGGAAGTACAGTATGTGAACTTTAGCGATGACGGTGTGAAATTCTATAATGGATATGAGAAAATAAATATGAATGCCGGCGGTGAAAGCCGTTATGAAGCTAACGTTCAATTGACCGGTTCAAAGCAGGGTGAAATGAAATTTAGAGCCACTTTTTCCGCACTTGGAGGAGCTGCGCCTGCTAAGCTGTTGTTTGACACAGATGCAGACGGTAAACCCAAAAGTTATGGATATGCAACCTATAACGGTATCACACTAAATATCGAGGATCTTCTAGAATAATAGACAATCCTGCACTTTTCATCAGGCACGCAAAAGCACCCCGAAAATAAGTTCGCGGTGCTTCTTTGCTAATCGCTCTTTTACTAATGGACCACAACACGAACACGACCCACGGTGAAAAGTATTCCGCATTAATCCAACGGTTGACTGACCAGCATGTGGTAAAGACCTTTCGCAGCCATTAACTGCTCATGAGTACCCGACTCTGCAAGTACCCCTTGATCAAGTACGAGAATGCGGTCCGCATGCCGGATGGTGCTCAGTCGATGCGCGATGATGAGGGTCGTTCGATCTTTGAGTATCGTGCTCATATTCCGCTGTATCGTCCTCTCGGATTCATTGTCGAGCGCGCTCGTCGCTTCGTCGAATATCAGAACTCGCGGATTGCCGATCAGTGCCCGCGCAATGGCGATACGCTGGCGCTGCCCTCCGGATAAGCTCGCCCCCCGCTCCCCAACCTGTGTATCGTAGCCATTCGGAAATGTCATAATGAATTCATGCGCTCCCGCAAGCATAGATGCGGCTATCACCTCATCCATCGAAGCATCGGGAATTTGATAAGCTATATTTTCACGAATCGTTCCGCTAAAAAGTCCCGCTTCCTGCTGCACAACTCCAATTTGCTTACGGAGCGTAGCGGCCTGCACCTGCTTCAGGTCGTACCCGTCGATCCGAACTGTCCCACTGCTTGGCGCATATAGCTTAAGCAGCAAATTCGCCAGGGTTGATTTCCCTGACCCGCTTCGACCGACGATGGCCATCGTCTGACCCGCAGCCATGTCGAAGGAAATATTCTGCAGCACATTCTTCCCGTCGGAATGGTAACGAAACGATACGCGTTCGAATTCAATCACTCCCTGCAGCTTCGGCAGCGCTGTCAATCGGGTCGGATCGGATTCCTCCTCCTCCGTCTCGAACACATCGTCGAGCCGTTCCAAAGCAATCCGCACGCCTTGAAACTGGTCCCAGATGCCGATTAGGCCCAGTGCCGCATTTGTAACGAGTGCATACACCGCGCTAAAAGCCATCAGTTCCCCTACGCTCAGCTTCTCCCCGATAATAAACCCGGCCCCTGTATACAGCACGGTTACACTGCTTAAGGTTTGCAGCACTGAGGCGACAGAGCCGGAGAAGAAGCCGATTTTCCAACCCTTCATTTGTACGAGAGTCGATTGACGGAACTTGCCCTCCACTTTTTTCCTTACCTCATCTTCGGCCGCGAGAGCTTTCACGGTACGCATGGAACCAATAGTCTCCACTAATGCATTCTGCAAGTCGACATCGGTTTGGAATTGCTTCCTGCTGTTGCGTTTCATAAGCGGAGTCACAACCAGCGTAAGTACAATAAAGCATGGAATGAACGCCAGCGCGATCCAGGCCAGAGTAACGTTATATGTAAACATAATGCCTATGTATACGACAATCGTCATCACGTTCAGCACCGCATTCATACTGTTCGTTACAAGAAAATGACGGATGACCTGATTTTCCCCGGCGCGCGTCAAGATGTCGCCCACTTTCCGTGTGGCGAAGTAGCGCATAGGCAAGCGAAACACATGTCGATAAAAACTCATGATCATATCGATGTCAATTTTAATGAACGTACCCATAATGACCCATTCCCTGATCGATTGAACGAGCATGGTTAGCAACGAGACGCCTAGCATGACGATCAGCATAAAGTTCAGGTCATCATAATTCCCGCCAACAAGCACCCTGTCAATCACCTGCTGCGTAAACAGCGGCAGCGCCAGGTTAATGACCTGCAATAGAAGTGTCATCCAGATAAGATGGAACAGAGCCTGCTTGTGGGAGGCAAAAAACGCCCAGTAGCGCCTGAATGATGGCTTCGACTCTTCTTGCGAGAAGAAAGCTTCAACAGGCTTCAAAAACACTGTGTTCAGCGTCCACCCTTTCAGAAAATCGTCATGCGAATACGTCAGTAAACCGATACCCGGATCGGCCACGGTCACATATCGTTCGTCCACGTTTACGACCACGACATAATGATTGCCTTTCCAATGGGCAATAGCAGGCAGCGTCTGCTCGGCCAGCCCCTTCAAGCTGCTGCGGACCGCCTCCGCTTGAAAGCCAATCAACTCCGCGGTTTTGCAGAGATCGAACAGCGTGCTTCCTTCCAGGCCTACTTGCGCCAGCTCTCTTAACCGATGGATGCTCAATCGCTTGCCGTAGTGCTGGGCGATCATAGAGAGACAGGTTGGGCCGCAGTCCAACTCGCTTTGCTGGATGCGCACCGGGAACCGGCTCCATAAGCGCCAAGTTCTCCGACCTCCCTCGTGCTGCCGCTGCTCTTGCTCGGCATCTTCCGCAATGCTTTCGGTTGCGTAACTTGCGCTATCCTCCGCGGTAACGTTCGTTTCCGTATTTCGGGGCATATCCGCATTTTGTAAATAAGCAGAAGCAATCCCGATAATCGTCTCCCTGACTTTCGGAAATTTCATAATTAGCTTGTCAAAATCTTCCTTGGTCAGACTGAACACGGAAACCGCTTCGTCTGCTACAACGCTGGCCTTCCGGGGATCCCCCGTCAACAGCGCCAGCTCCCCGAAAAACTCCCCTGCCTTTACCGTATTAAGCTTCCGGCCTCCCTCGCTATCCTTTAGTATGGAAGCACTGCCGGAACGAAGGATATAGAAAGCGTCTCCTGCCTCCCCTTCTCTGACGATCGCTTGGCCGGGGACATACTCCTTCATGACCATAATGTCAAGCAGCGAGCGCAGCTCCTGATGATGCAGCGGGGCAAACAGCGCCGTCCGCTTCAAAAATTTGCGCATCGCATCATCGGCCAACTGCTCAAGCAAGTACCCCCTCAATTCAGGGTGCGCGTCGATCATTTGCATAAACATGGTTCGGGACAATCTTAGCAGCTCCAGCTTCGTCGACGCCCTCAGCGTATGTTCTTGAAATTCTTCATTCAACAGCGCTTCCTGTCCGAAATGCGAGCCTGATTCCATTACACCTAAATTGAGCTCCTTGCCATCCAGATCCTTTCCGATGATGCGCACTTTGCCTGTCAAAATGAGATGGAACGAATCTCCTCGTTCTCCTGCCCGAATAATCGTGTCTCCCATATGGAAAGAAATCTTCTCAAAGGAGGCAAATACCTCCTCTTTCTCCTGTGGCGACAGCACTTGAAAAATAGGGATCGTATCCAAAATCATAGCATGTAAATCCAGCATCCCCGAGCCTCCTGAATGATCAGCCTAATTCCCCGCCAAATAGTCCCATAGTTTAACATCGATATTCGATCTTTTTACAGCTTCGTTCAGCCACTCTTCAAAAAGGAGATCGGCAAGCTTTACCCGAACCTCCGCGGTCAGTACGGCTGGAGACACTTCCCAAACATGGAGCAACCGATAGGAAGTGTCGAATGGAAAAGGCCCCACCGTCTGTCCGGCTTCCGAACCGAAAACGGCCGCTTCCTCTTCACCGCTCAATTCCGCTCGACCGACCCACCCGACGTACCCGCCGTCATACTTGCTGCTGCCGTTCAAACAATAGCTTTGCGCCAGCTTGTAGAACGGCTCACCCTCCTCAAGCTGAAATAGCAGCTCTTGCGCCTGCTCCCTGCTGCCGATAACCAATTGAGAAACATTAGCTTTATCAAAGGAAAGCCGATTTTCCAGAAAATAAGTATCCATACGATCTTGCGATACGATTTGCTTCACCTTCTCCGTTAAAAGACGGGCTTTGGCCGTCTCGAACAGATCGGACGTCGCCAATCCTCGCCTGCGAAGCCACTCCAAAGTTTCAACTGCGCTGTATAACCCCAATTGCTGCCGGATCTCATTGGCTTTCGCTTTCCACTCTTGCTCATCGATCGATATATGGTGCTGTTCCGCAAATTCCAGCGTAACGGCTCTTCGAACGCTATCCTCGACAGCGTTAAAACCGCCCTCCATGCACGCAAGCTTGAGTACATCGCGCAGTCGCCATTCCGTACCGTTCACGCTGAACGTTACAAGTTCCATAGCATCCATATAAAGCCCCCCTTCACGTTGAAATGGAAAAAACCTAACTGTCGTTAGGCTTTTTCCATTTCAACAATTTGTTTTACAAGAATCCATCTATCACGGGTTTCCAAGTTTGTCTCTTAGTTCTTTCGGGACAAAATCAGGAATTTTTCCTGACCCATTACTTTTTGGAGTTGGGAGTATAGGGGTTACGGTTGGTTCTGTGGTTTGAAGTGTTGGTTGGGTATGGATAGCAAAAGATGGAGGTGGTGGTGACGGGCAGGGATTGACAGGGACATGTATTTCCGGCGGTTTTGCAGGCATTTGAGGCGGTTGGAAAAATAGGCCTGGAACGTTATTGCCCCCACCGGTTGTTTCTTTCATTTCCTGCTCCGTCAACGGCTTCTCCAAATCTTCAAGCTCAAAATCTTTTGATGTTTTATCATTGGACATTGCTAATTCCTCCCGTTTATGATGATTGCAGCATTAAAGCTTTAATTTAAGTATAGTTCAGCTCAATAAAAGAATAATGAAAGATTCTGCCTATAAATAGCAAGAAACCGCGCAGTATCAAGCCTTCGCGGTTTTTTAAAAATGACAGACTTTTTTTGACTGAACAGCCTCGATGCTGCCAAATCATTATTTCAAGTCATTCCGCTATCGGAACACTGCTCAAGAAAAGTAAAACAAATGTGATATTCCAGAATTCTTTAGAAAAATTCATGTGTACTTTTTCATAATATTCATTAATATTTAAGTAATATGGAGTTTAATTAAAATGTACACTACTACTCATTGGATAATTCAACATAAACTATCATATGTACTCTGTCCATTACTGGTGACAAGAAGGGGAACTTTGTACTAATGCTCACTTAACAAAACAATGTGGATGCTGGGCTATCGATTTTGTATAATTAGAAATGGAGCTTATTTATGAATAATGAAATCATTAAGATTAATGGTTATCTTGAAGCTTTGAGTAACATGAACACTTTTCTGGGGAATTGTTATGGTCATCGATATAAGTTTGTTGAACTGAATGTAAACATCAAGGAAGCAGTACGTGAGTTTAATAAAAATAGCGATCTTTCAGACCATAAGTACGTTGAGCTTATCGGTTTAGAGGAATTGGAATCATGGGAAGAAAGCTTATTTACTGTAAGCACATATTGGTTTTTTTCAATGTTTAAGATGAGGGACATTTATTTAGGAGAAATATACTATACAGATGATAATGTTGTATCCATGGAAAATGACAAGGAGTATAACAAGGTTTCACAACAACTAATAACAATGCTTAAGGCATTTTTTTTAGGATCAAATGTCAGGGTATATAAACTAACAACGAATCCACCTCAAGGTGAAGATGAATTTGAATGGGCACAGGTTTATTTTGATGTTGGATCTAAAGTTTTTGTTTTAGATTTTTATCAATGGGGATAACTTACCTTAAATTGTCTTTTCTCGTTCAACTAATGGACAAAAGTTCAATAACAACACGATGAGGTTGCTGTGGCTTATGAAACTGTAGCCTTATTACTATCACAAGTCGGAGGAATGGCATGATGGAGGCTACGGTTTTGATTCACTTGAAGGGGTTAAAGACATAAACTTGATTGAAATAGCCGTATCTTGGAAACTTGATGATTTTATGCAGTAAAACGCATAAACAATTGATTCTAACGAATTCTGAAACAATTCTAATTAATTCTGGAATTTCTCAAAAATGTAATATTGCAGAATTAATTAAAAAACGGAGCCCGCAAACCCGCGTGACTCCGTTTTTATTGTTTCAGAATTGATTGGAATTTTAAGTCCGCCGCGGCGGAAAAGCATATTTGCTGCTGAATTCATTAGAAAAAATATGTTAGCCTTTCAACTGCACTTGCATGAATATACATTCATTTCAAACGAATTTAGTATTACATATTGTTTGAGAAACCATCTGTGTGAACTTTCCCTACTCTACAATGTCTCCGTACTGAGCGTAAATCCTTCGATCACGACGTCTTCGTCGACCTCGATCAAGATACATCGTTTTCCTTGATAATTCACCTGTCTCACGTACTTTAAATCTTGCGGACTGACCGAAATCGTGGCTATCTTCGTATCAATTTTAATCGATTTCGAAGTGAACTTCGGAATGACGCTGCTTGCTTTGATTTCATAGTTTTTGTCATCGATGACCGTTTGGAACGCTCTTTCCACCTTTTCCATCGTCACGTTCTCTACGCCGCTCACCGTTAGCATGCGTTCCACATCTTTATAGTCCAACTTCGGAGGTTCCTCCTCCTCGTTAGTCTCGATGACCCGATGAATTTCCTCGTACACGTGAGCGATCGTTGAAGCGTCGAGCTGATCTCCCGCCACTTCCTTCACGATTTCCTCAAAAATGGCTCTCTCTTCTTGCGCCGTGACGGTCTTCTCGGCATTCAAAACTTGCTCGATGAAATGCACATTCGGTTCATTAGCTTTCCCCGTGCAGTACAGAATGCGATTCATGTCGGAATAGTTGTCCGTCACACTAGGGTAGAAAAAACCTTGCTCCGGCGAGTTCAATTTAATGATCGGATCTACGAAGACAATATACTTGAATTCCCGCTCGACGTAATCAAACATGAGGGTTTTCCGCTGTTGCTCTGTGGAATTCACACTACACAGAATGAACGGATTCGCGAACATCTCGTCCTTTTCGCTCTCCTCGGCTTCTTCATTCCTGATTTTGGTAGGCTTAAAATATTGTCCATGTACGAAAGTAATGACCGTATCCCGTTCATATTTGGTATCCGCCAACATTTTATCCACCAACAGGAGCATCAGATCTTGCCATTCTTCCGGATTACCGGTCACTAAACCTTGATGGAGAAGCACCTGTGAAGGCGTCTCCGCTTCCTCCTGAAACTTTAACTCGAACATCTTCTGATCCAATTCGCCGGTGAGCAATTTTTTGAAATTGGCCATATATAGTTCCTGCTTCTCCCTGTCCAATAGGGCAAACGGCTGACGCTCATAATGATAGATCTCGTTACTTTCCTTCATGATATATACGTTAAGAATATTGAAAATTTCAAGCATGTGGTGATCCAACTTAAACTGCTTTCGAATATGTGCAAGTTCTTTCTTTATCATGGTACCTCAGACGCTCCTATGAAGTGAAATGGCCTTACCAGTAGTAACGATTGAATTAGAAATTTGTAACGGATGATCTGCCTTCCTAAGCGTTCACATCAAAACAAAAGCCCTTCATGAGAAGGGCATCCACGGCTACTTCCCTTTATTTTCGTTCTAAATTAAGAGTGAACATCACACTTTCTTATCACTTGGATAAACTACTTCCTGTATGTTAATGCATAATTAAAGATTTCTCAACAATATTGAGAATCTATCCTCACTAATAATGACACACCTCATTATCGTCATTCATATAATGCTGTCAGTCCCCAATAAATAATATTTTTCCAAGTATATCGATCTGCTCGTTCAATACGTAAAATAATTTCAGGAGAGTTACAGGAAATCTTGAGATGGCAGATTTTTCGCCAATGCCTTCCAAGAAGGCTTCTTCTCTAAAGTCAAAAAGGTTTAAGTAAATCAGGGATTAATGGTATGTCGATGACTTTATTTGTTTTAGTTGCCCAAGTCCTTAACCAGGAAGCTAGTGTGTATTCAGCATCAACGTTTGTATCTAAAGATTCTTTTATAATTCAAGTCCGCCCCATTAAACGTCTCCATTAGCGGATCACGAATCTTAAGAAACTCGTTAGTTACGCAACACTATACCTTGCCTTTTTCGGTACCTTGCAAACAAAACAGCCCTCAGCGTGTTATCGGCCGCAATGCTGGCCCAGACGGCAGGTAATCCCCATCCCATGTTCCAAGCAAAAACATATACACCGAGCGTTCGGATCCCCCAAATGCCGATTGTTGTCACAATCATCGGATATTTGCTGTTCCCGCCTGCTTGGATTGCAGAGGTATCCACGAGCGTGGAGGCCAGAAACGGCTGTGAGACGGTGTCGATGGCCAGCACGATGAGCAACAATTGAATAACCTGTTGGTTATCCGTAAACAGCAGCCCGATCCAAGGCGCGAGGATGCAAATGAGCGCGGTGATGACGGTCATCGAGGCAGCCGACAGAATATAGCTCCATCGTCGATACGACTGCACGGCAGCCAGGTCCTTGCTGCCGATGGCCTGCCCGATAGTAACGCTTGCGGCCGTGGCAAACCCCGCCCCGACGGTCGAGGCAAATACTGTGAGCGTTCCAGCGATCGTATGTGCCGCATAGACGTTAATTCCCATTCGCACGATAAGACCAAAGTAGATGACCTGCCCAAGCCGCATGGAAAGCCGCTCAGCTGCAGCGGGTACGGCAAATTTAATCATTTCGGTCAAAAGCGGCAGCCGCCATGTAAAATCCTCTTTTTGCAGGCGGATCGCTTCCACACCTCTGGACTTCCACCACAATCGAAGCAGCGCGTACAGCCGTGATATGACCATGGCCCACGCCGCTCCACCCAAGCCGAATCCTTGGACTGATCCGATGCCAAAGATTAGAACATAATCTAGTACGACGTGAAACACGTTCATTTCAAGAGCCACTTTGAGAGGTGTTTTGGTATCCCCCGTAGCACGAAACGCCGCTGCTTGAGCGGTAAACAATGCGATGAGCGGGAAGATGCCGAGCACAACTTGAAAGTAAGGCAAAGCGGCTTCTTCAAGCTCTCCGTACGCCCCCATGATGTGAAGCAAGGGCGATGCAAGAAAGACGGAAACGGCCGAGAGGATGAACCCTAGCGCCAAGGCGACCACATAGCCGTGCCAAACGGCAGAACGTCCTCGTTTGAAATCCCTGGCCCCTACGGCCCGCGAGAGAAACACGGACAAAGCAGTGGAAACCGCAGTGAAAACACCGATGTATGTAAGACTGTAAATATTTGCCACGCCGACCGCGTTCACGGCGACAAGTCCGATACTAGCGATAAACCAGGCGTCAACAACGCCGAGCAGGCTCTGTAAGTAGGCTTCGCAGATTGCAGGAATGGCGATAGATGCGACGCGATTTGCGGGGGCAGGTAACATATATGATGCACTCTCCTCATTAACTACTTCCTATCTTACGCCTTGTTCATTACTTTGAAAATAAGTAACGCTAATGCGACATTACTGCCATTTAGCTCAAAAAGGCTTCCAATCCAGCCGCGGCATCGTTCGTGCCGATTTGTCCTTCTTAGCGTTGAATTGAGTGGATTCCTATTGCCGTCTCCGCGGGTCTTTTACAGTCATCATCCAGTATGACTTCATGTAACGTCAGTCGGTCTCCATGGGCGATTTAGGAAACATTGCGTCACCACACAAACTATCGAATTGAAATCCTGCCTTTTTCGATGTCTGCCCGAATGGTATAAAGTTCCTCTCACTGAAGTTTTGACAATAACTTTGTCCAATAAAACAAGAAAGCCGCGATTTACGCGGCAATTGTTCTTGACATCCGACATGAGTCGTCTATTTTTAAGTTGATGCATATAATTAACCACACACTTTGGGAATCGCGCACGTCGCGAATTTAAGGCAGTAACGGTTTAAATTCTTCCGTTATGGTTTGATGCCCTTCGTTAGCCTCATAACCCTCTTCACGTTGAAGCTCGAACTTCTCCATAATCGGCAGGTCGCTTGCAGAGAACAGGTATGCCTCTTCAGCCGCAACATGCTCATGCCATGCCCAGTTCGGCACTACAAAGAAATCGCCTTGTGACCAATCATATCGAACTCCATTTATAATGGAATACCCGCTTCCTTTAAACACCTGATAAATGGTCGAGCTGGTATGGCGGTGCGCCTTCGAATGGAATCCTGCCGGAAGCTTCTACATCCAAGCGGCAATATTCGGTACGCTATGGAACACCTTATATTTCACGGCATCTCCATGCTTTTGGACATAGTCTATCGCCTTCTTGACCAATTCTATGCTTTGCTCGCCGCCCTGCAGGAACTCCAACATATTTGCCGGAACGAAGGCTTCAGCGACTTGTACCGAGCGAATGACCCCCTCTGCCTCCAGCATCGAGCGATATGCATAGTTCAGGTCTATTACTTGCTCCCCGCTAATCATGCCGATCCGAGTGTTACCTTCGTAACTAAAGCTTGCCTATTGTTTGGTGCAGTCTAAACTCTCTTAAATGTTGCCGCCGCTTCCTCACTATCTTTGTAGCCGATACGAACCGCCTTAGCGCGAATATTCATCGTGCCTTCCGTGAGGATTAACGGTTTGGTATACAGCTTCCAAGACGGATTGTCTCCGTCTTCTATTGTGTAAGCAATGGATGCTCCTTGCGTAGCCGAATGCAGCAGGAACGCAGTCGTTTCCCCATACTCGCCGCGGGTCACGGCTTCCCTTCCGGGCAGCATGCTGTTTAGGGGGATGAAAATCAGTGCGGCGGTTTGCGGCTGTACCCCGCCGGGCCACATTTGCGCTACCATCTGCTCCTCCGGCACGTCACCCCACACATCGTATTTGCTGCGCCAATCATCGACGACCGAACGAAACCTCCCCAGCTCCTTACTATAGGCCGGATCGGCCGCCAGATTCCTGATTTCGTAAGGATCCTCCAAGCAGTCATATAGCTCCTCAGCGGGACGCTTGTGCTGCATCAATAACCGCTGGTCTCCTTCCAACTGGCCGGAAAGCTCCAGTCTCCACAGCTCCTGAAACGCCGGATGCTGATGGCTGAACTGAACCCATTGCAGATAAGGCTTTTCCGGATAATAATTCCGGATATATTTATACCGCTTATCCCGTGCAGCGCGGATCATGTCATAAGACTCATCGTACCGGTCACGAGTCGCGAACACATAGTCCCTCGGCTTTGCCTTGCTCCCCAGAAAAGGCTGACCTTGCATATGGTTAGGCACGGTTACCCCGGCTAACGACAGCACGGTAGGACCGAGATCAATCAAGCTGACGAGGGTATCGTTCACTTGTCCCGGCTCCATCATGCCTGGCCAGCGGACGATCAGAGGTACCCGGATTCCTGCGTCGTATGGCCAACGTTTGGCACGGGGCAGGCCTTCGCCATGGTCGCTCCATAGAAACACAATCGTGTTCTCCGCGAGACCGTCTTCCTCCAATTGCTGCAATTGGGAACCGACGAACTCGTCCGCTTCGGCAAGCAGATCGTAATACCTGGCGATAGATTCACGGGTTTTAGGAGTATCCGGCAAGTATGGCGGTACCTTCACCTGATTCGGATCGGTAACTAGCGGCCGATCCATATTATGATCAGGATAATAATTTCCGCGGATCATATTTCCCCACATGCTGCTCTCATGCGTCAGAATGTGGTTAAATACCGCAAAGAACGGTTGATCCGAGTCCCGTTTGCGCCAATGCGCGTCCCGGCTATCTTCATCCCACGCGGTCAATGGCGAAGCGAACTGATAGTCCGTTTTCCAGTTGTTCGTACAATAGTAGCCCTCTGCCCGCAAATATTCTGTAAACGTCTTAACATAAGCCGGAGGAACTGCAAAATAAGGCGTCGGAAGCTCCGGCATAAACCTGTTAACATGCTCCGTACGCATGTGGTGAGCACCTATTGCAGTTGGATACATGCTCGTAATGATTGCAGAACGGCTCGGGGAGCAGACGCCTGCCGTTGCAAACGCGTTAGGGTACATCGTACCCGCAGCCGCTAGCTCATCGATATGAGGAGTCCGCGCCAGCGCATCACCGTAACAGCCGAACCTCGGACTCGTATCCTCTAATGAAATCCACAGGATATTCGGTCTCGTAGTCTTGGCACTCATTTCTCTCATCCCCTTCTTATTTGCCCGCCATTTTTGAGCTTATCTTCGCCTGAAAGCCTGCTAGGATGCTGCTTCGTTCCTGTGGAAACTCTGCAGGGTGTCTCCGCTTGAGCTTATCTGCAAGGTGCGCTCTTCCCGTTTCCTGCAACCGCTCCATGTAATTTCTTAGATAGCCCTTGGCATGGAACGGTCCGCCTTCCTTCATCACGGTCCATAAAGGATCGACATCATCGCTGTTGCGCCGCATCATATCGTCATGCCACTGGTTTAAATAATAAACAGCTTCGTAACAGAGCTCTCGATGCTCAGCTGCAACGTTAAACTGCTCCTTCGGGTCCTCGGCCAAATTGTACAGCATATCTTCATCAAACAAATGGAGACCGTCATGATAGGTACGAATATAAATCCAGTCCCTGAAGCGAACCGCACGCTGGGCTACATGAGCGCATTGGGAGACAACCAAGTAGTCACGCCCGCACTCAGCACCTTCCTTGAGTGCCGGAGCGAAGCTCTGTCCGTGCCAATCCGGGATTGGCTGGCTGCCCAGCATCTCCGCCAAGGTCGGCAGCAAATCGAGGTGATAATGCAGTCCGTCATCCACGATTCCCTGCTTCATTTCCGGCCAGCGGATAATCATTGGAATGCGGCATGTCCCTTGATCTGCGGTGGCATGCTCTCCATAGATACCGAGCTGCCCCATGTTCTCGCCATGGTCGGCAGAGATAATAATGATCAACTCTTCCATGACGCCTTGCTCTTCCAGAGCTTTGAATAATGTGCCTAGATGGTCATCCATATAACGGATCCCACAATCGTAGCCGTCTATCATCTTCCGCATATCATCCATGTTCAGAATCTCACCCGGGTGACGCGGGAATTGAGGGCTCGTTTCGTTGGTATATTTCTTATTTCGGAAATCAATGTTCAGCTCATGCACACAGTGGGAGCCGACCATTTCCTTATGCCGCTCCAAAACCTCTTCGGTAATCCACTCTGGCAGAGGCTCATGTTCGAACGGATTGCCGAACTCTCGAGGTGCACGGTATGGCGTATGCGGATCCCAGTAGTTAATGTACAGGAACCAGTTATCTTTACTCCCATTGCGCTGAATCCAATCCAACGCCACCGGCGTCACATGCTCGGCCGATTCGTTGCCATATCTTCCTGTGTTCAAGATTTCATTAAAACCGGCATAAAACTGAAAGGTCGAGTGTCTTTGAGCAAATGGACTAATCAAAGCCGTATTCATATCGGCCGCCAGTCCAAGATACGAAGGAAGCGAGCCTCCCCGCGTCAGCTTCCCCATCAACTCCCGCTCCGTTCCCTCAAGCTTCATATCGCCTGCAGTTCCGCCATGTCCGACAAGGCCGTTGACGATCCCAAATTTGCCGCTCATCAGCGCTGTGCGAGACGGAGCACAAGGGGCGTCCGATGTATAGTAGTTAGTAAAGCGAACACCTTCCGTAGCAATGCGGTCGATATTCGGCGAAGTATTCCGTTGATACCCATAACATCCTAGGTGATCCGGACTTGTCGAATCCAAATCCAAAAACAAAATTCTCATATTGATCAGCTCCATTCCTTTAAGCTAGCGTGTGGCACACTTTTATCATAAACACTCGCCCACGATAAGTCGTTATCCGATTCTCTGAATAGTGATACTCTCAAGCTACAAAAAAATCCCTGAGAGGCCTCATACTTTCGTAAGTGACTCCTCAGGGATCGTACCAACCGTTATTCCTTATATGAAGCGTTCAGTTCTTCAATGATTTTGTTGCCACCGCCTGCCAGCCAGTCAGCCGATGCTTTCTCGATAGCGGATACCGGCTCGCGGCCCATGATGATTTTGGAGACTGTCTCCCACCATTTCAGGTTCAAGTTCGCCCCGGACTTCGTCAACGTCTCGGATTCGAGTCCAGCGGCTTTATTTTTCCAAGTATACTTTTCATTCTGGGTAAACATGTCTTTTATCACCTGGTGATAGGTAGGATCCTCCCATTTGTACATCTGAATACTCGGATCGAATGGACGGAACACCCAGTTGTTAAACAGATTTTGACGGTCTTTGTCCGCTGCTTCCAATTTCTCGAATTTGCCTTCGGCTACCTTCTTGTAATGTACGCCTTCAATCCCGTTTTTGATAAAATCAGAGCCTTCCGGAGACAGGAAGTAGTCGAGGATTTTCAGGATCCGCTGCTGCTTCTTAGGATCAATCTTGGCGTTGATGACGTTCTTATCCAGCATATTAATGTTAGAGGTTCCTGTTTTGCCTGTAGGTCCTTTAGGCGGATCCAACGGTTTAATAACCGCGTCCGGGACAAGCTTGGTGATGGCAGCCTGGTGATTCTTCCAATCGTTCGGATTCAGATAGGCAAACCCGACCTTGTTCGATTCGAACTTCTCTACAGTGGATCTGATTTTATTGACGGCAAAGTCCTTATCGAGAACACCTTCATTATAGGCTTTATTTAGGAAGGTCAAGAGATTTTTCCACTCAGCCACCTGCGTTTGATAAGGAACCAGCTTTCCGTTAACATCTGCCCATTGGTTATAAAGCCCAAAACTGGCCATAATGAATTCGATATCGCGGATCGAATTGCTCGTTGTGTCATAATACAGTGAGAATCCGGTCGTATCCTGCTTTCCGTTGCCGTCTGGGTCTTTCAATGCGAACGCTTTCGCTACTTCATAAAATTCGTCGATGGTCTTCGGAGCGGACATGCCCAACTTCCTCAGCCAGTCTTCACGTACGCTTAATGTATCTCTATTTTCCGTAATATAAAAAGGAAGACCGAGGAGTTTGCCTTTGGGATTAAGAACGTACAAAGGCTCCTTAGGAATCTTGGCCAAGTTCGGATATTGGTTCATCGCAGGCTGAAGATCTTGAAATAGTCCCTGTTTCTTCCACTTGTTGAACTCCGGATTAAGCACCAGGAAAATATCCGGGAAATCGTTGGAAGCGGCAAGCACGTTCAGCTTTTCTTTATAGTTTGCTGCCGGCACCCACTGCATCTTTATATCGACGTTGAACTTTTTGTTTAACGCTTGAATCATAGGGTTATCATCCGGCCAGCCGCCGCCTTGGAACGAACGCGCCATCCAAGTGATCGTCATTTTTTCGCTTAAATCGTCTGCAACCGCCTTATTATCTCCAGTCTGCTGGGATGCTTTGCCTGTGGCATTAGGCTTGGAGCAGGCTACAACACTGCCGAAGGATAACGTAAGTGCGCAAAAAACCAATAAAATCTTTTTCATTGTATTCCCCTCTCTCTTCATCTAAATCCGTCTTGAGTTACATCCTTATCATAGGGGACTAGCATAAAATATGCGTTACACAATTATCTGATTTATTATCTTAAATCCGGCGAACTCATTTTACTATTTGAAAAGTTTTCCTTACTCCACAACCGGAAGGGCAGTAGCCTCGACCGGCACCGGCCATCTTTCAAGCTCCGGAACATCGGTAGCCTTGCCCCATTTGGCCAACAGCTGATGATGCTCCGCTTTCTCCAGATGCTTCTCGATAATCGCGGCCGTATTCCAGGTCTGTTTCAAAATGACCTCAAAATGTCCGACAACGTCGCTTCTTTCTTGAGCCAGATTGTGAAGTTCCTGCGGATCCTTACTCAAGTCGAACAGCTGGTTGTACTGCTCATGGAAGGCGTAGGCGACATACTTCCAGTTGCCCTGCCTTAGCATGCGCCCTGGAACCGGACCGCTGTCCAGCGTTGCTATACACTCGCTAATGATGTACCGCTCCGGATCCTCAGCGCCGTTCTCCAGCAAGGATTTCAGGCTGATGCCGTCCTGTCTTGGCGGAGTCTCAGCTCCGGCATAGTCACACAGCGTCGGCCCTAAATCCATAATGCTTACCGGCTGCTCAACTCGACGACCGGCTGATACTCCGGTTCCTTCCACGATCATGGGGATTTTTGCCGAGCCTTCATAGAAGGTGTTCTTCCCGATCAACCCATGCTCACCGGCCTGCTCGCCGTGGTCGGACATATAGATGAACACTCCTTGCCGACCGCTGCGTTCCAAATAACGGTTCCATGCACCACGCACTTCTCCGACCTGGCTATCTATCGTTTCGATCATCCCCATGTAGGCGGCACGCAGCTTGATAACATTGTCCTCCGTCAGCTTGTTCCCGGTTCGCATCTTCTGCAGGACAGGATGACCCTCATCGAGCCGGAACGACTCCGGAATGTCTACCCTTTCCTTGTAATACGTATACCGCTCAGGAGGAGCTACGAATGTATGATGCGGACCATACGTACCGACAAAGATGCACTGCGGGTTCTCATGGTCTTGATTCAAATAGTCCAAGGCGGCCTTGATCACAGCCTTGTCGTACTCAAGCACAGGAGACGTTCCGCCTCCGATAATTTTCAAGCTTTGATTGGCCATTGTGCCGACATAGGGTCCCAGATCCGAACGGGCCGCACCGTATCGCCCCCAAAATAACGGAGTCATCTCACCCATAATGCGTTTGGTGAACCCATGCCGCTGGTCCTCGCCCATAAAATGCATCCGTCCGCACAGCACAGTCTCGTAACCTTCCGCAGCGATGCCATGAAGAAAAGTTGCCTGATCGCTGCCGATCGCACCGTTATTTGTATAGACGCCAGTTTTCTCCGGCAGCTGTCCGGTCAGCATCGATACTCTAGAAGGAACGCATAGCGGTGACGACGTGTAAGCCGCACACATGACGGTCCCTTCCTGAGCCAGTAGGTCCAGATGAGGCGTGCAAACCGTCGCATGCCCTGCATAGCCTGAGTAACGCGCATGATGCTGATCGCTCAAGAACACCAATAGATCCGGTTTCCTCATACGTAATTCCTCCAATCATCTCACTATTTCATGCTTGATAGCCGTTTTCCATATTTAGCTGTTCTGTCATCCTCCATGACACCGCTCCAATTGAGTCCGTACGCGAAGTCGTAAGCATGGCCGGCAGAATCGACATATACTCTCATATCATGAGGAACGTCCTCATGCTGCTCCTCGACGGTTCGCATATCGGCCGGCATTTGGAAAGGCAGCAAGCCGCTCGGTTCCGCAGCTCCGGTAATCACATCCATAATGGACTTCTCCACAGCTCCGAAGTTGGCCAAGATCGCACTGGCTGCACCCTCGAATTCCGCGACGACCATTGGATTATTCAAGGTCAGAGACACAATGACCGGCTTGTCCTTCATCCGCTGCTTCGTCTCCAGCACCATGTCAAGGTCCCCTGCATTGGTCACGGTGACCATCTTCCCGTTATAAGCCCGGTTCAGCACATTTCGCGGATCTCCTGCGATGCTGACATCCCGACCATGCTCTGCGGTATAAGGTCCATATTGCAGGCTGATCGGGACATACCCCGAACCGCCGGCAGCCACGTCCGCCTTGCTGTAGCCCATCGTAGAGTGCGGGCTTTCGATGAAGACGAGGGCGAAGTCCGCTTCATCAGGCTCCTCCGTCACTTCGAAGTAGCGTCTGATCTCATCAAGGTTGACGGGATAGCCATCGCTTGCCGGAACCAGCCGTCCAATCCAGTTGCTGCGGACCGGGAGCTTCCTCTTCGGAATATATACCTTCTTATTTGATTTCATAGGGAGGACCTGGTTCTCGTTCTTCAGCAGGACGAACGCTTTCAGCTGAGCCTCGTAGCCGGCTTGTGTGAACGCCTCGCAGCCTACCGTCTCCACGGTTTTCTCGACATCGACGTATGGATTTTCGAACAGACCCAGTCTGAATATGTTTTTCAACAGCCTAACGGCCGATTGCTCGAACCGCTTCCGCATATAAGCTTCACCATGCTCCCGAACGCCGATCTGGTACGCCTCAATGATCGGGCCTGCTTCGTTGTTACCGCCGAACTGGTCCACTCCTGCCATGAGCAGCTTATAGTGGCGCTCCGCTACGGTGTACCCCTCTTCAACTCCCCAGCATCTTCCACCGGGATTCAGCCTCGTCATATCCTCCGGCTCGTCGGCAGTGATGCTCCAGTCCGTGCATACGACACCGTCGTAGCCGACCTGCTCGCGGAGCAAATCATTAATGAGGTAGGAACTGTAGGAGTTGCCGACGTTTTCCCCGTTCTTTTTGTCCTGCTCCCAGGAGATCGTATAGTAAGGCATAACCGCGGACGCCTGCCCCGTCTTGCCGTTCAGGCAAAACGCTCCTTCGGTAAAAGGAATCAGGTGCTGCTCGAAGTTATTGCCCGGGTATACGGCATATTTGCCGTAGCCGAAGTGCGCGTCACGCCCCGCTTCACCAGAGCCGCCGCCGGGCCAGTGCTTCACCATCGCATTTACACTGTTATAGCCCCAGCCGTCCACGATTTCCGCTTCGCCCTCCGACGTTTGGAAGCCGTCTATATAAGCGCGGGCCATATCGGCAGTCAAATGCGGATCCTCGCCGAACGTCATGCCGAACCGGAACCAGCGCGGATCAGTGCCGATATCGACCTGCGGAGACAGAGCAGTCGACAAGCCGAGGGCCCGATATTCCTTGGCCGCAATCTCCCCGAACTTGCGGGCGAGCTCGGGGTCGAACGTTGCCGCAAGGCCCATCGATTCCGGCCAGATCGATATTTGGCTGCCTCCGCCGACCTTGAATTCGGTGGAAGCATCCAGGCCGTGACGCGGATCAGAGCTGTTATTAGCCGGAATGCCAAGAGGCTCGCTTTCGGCAACCTGCTGCAGCAGGTTATTCCATCTCGCAGCGTACTCCGGACTCTCCACGCTCGTCACAAGCACGTGGCGGATATGGTCTTTGGCCAGAAACTGCCGCTGCTGATCCGTTAAAGCGTATGGCTCCAAGGCGCTCTCCTCATAGGACTTGCCGCCGTAAGTCGCCGGATTGAAGCCCTTACTCCCAGGAATCGCTTGATGTTTGCTGTACAGCATCAAACCGGCGATTTGGTCGACGGACATTTTAGACGCAAGATCCTTCGCCCTCTCCTCTGGTGATAAGCGCCAATCCTCATAAGGATCCAGCTTGCCGTCTTTGTTCAAATCCTTGAATGACAGGCCGTCCTGACGGATTATATTTACTCCCGTTCCCTCGGTATAACCGAGTGTAGGGCCTTTTTCATTTTGCACATACCGTATAACTTGATCGTTCTGACGCTGCTCCACTGGATTTCCCTCGCTTCTAATAAATTAGCCTTTCACCGAACCCATCAGCATTCCCTTGTTAAAATATTTCTGCATGAAAGGATACACGACCAACAGCGGAAACGCTGTTATTAGGACAGCAGCCATTTTAACGGCAGGCGTGTAAGAGAAGCCGCCCGAACCTTCTGCCATACTGGAATCGGACTCGATCAGCATTTGGCGCAAAAACACTTGAAGCGGCATATCATGCGAGTTATTCAAGAACAGGATCGCGTAGAAATAGGTGTTCCAGTTGTGTACTGCGTAAAACAAAGTGAAGGTAACAACCGCCGGCATGGATAGCGGCATGACGATTTGCCAGAACAAACGCATCTCGGAGCAGCCATCGATTTTTGCTGATTCTTCCAATTCGGAAGGGATGTTCTGAAAGAAGCTCCGCATAACAATCAGGTTAAATGGGGCTATCGCGCCGGTCAGGTAAAGTGCCCAGTAGCTGTTAAGCAGGCCCAGTTCCTTGACCACAAGATAGGTAGGAATCATCCCCCCGGCAAAAATCATCGTGAACAGAACCATAAAGTTCATCGTCCGACGACCTTTCAGCCAGTTCTTCGATAAGCCGTATGCCATAAGGCTCGTCAGCAAAATGTTGATGGCCGTACCCGTCACTGTAATCGTCACGGCATTTTGGAACGATCTCATAAAGTTATCGTTGCTGAGCAGGTAGCCATAAGCTTGGATGGTCAACTCATGAGGAATGATAAAGAAGCTGCGGGACACAAATTCCTGTTCAGTCGCTAACGAGCTGGCCACAACATAAAGAAAAGGGGCCAAAATAGCCAGAAGGGTAAGGACCAGCAACCCATAAATCGTTCCGGTGAAGAGCGGATCTTTTCCACGCGAGTCAAATGCATTCATGTTAGTAAACCCCCTCTTCGCCTGCTTTTTTGGAAAACTTGTTTGCCAGCATAATCAAGACAAGGCCGACCAGCGATTTGAACAGTCCTACGGCCGTCGTAAAGCTGAATTCACCTTGCAGAACACCGGACCGGTACACATACGTATCAAATACATCGGAAACCGATAAGTTCAGCGAATTTTGCATCAAATAAATGTGCTCGAAGCCTATATCCATGACATGTCCCAATCGCAGAATAAATAATATAATAATCGTTCCTTTAAGCGCCGGAAGCGTAATATACCACATCTGCTTCCAACGATTCGCGCCATCGACGACAGCCGCTTCATACAAGGTAGGATCTACAGCTGCCAGCGCCGCAAGGAAAATAACCGCATTCCAGCCCGCTTCTTTCCAGATGCTCTGGAACACATACACCCATCGGAAATAATTAGGGTCTGTCATCAGCTCAATTCGCTCGAAGCCCGCACTGGCAAGCCCTTTGTTAATCGCGCCTTCCTGTGTAGCAAACAGGATGACGGTAATGCCCACTACTACGACCCACGATATAAAGTGCGGCATATAAATGGCTGTTTGAACAAATTTCTTAAACCAACGTACACGAACCTCGTTAAGAACAACAGCGATCACAACCGGGGCAGGGAAAAATAAGAACAAGTTAAGCGCGCTCAAGACTAACGTGTTTCTTAACAGGATTAAGAAATCCGCTTCTCCGAACAAACGCTCGAAATGCGCCAAACCTACCCATTCGCTGCCGCCGAAACCTGCAAACGGACTGTACTCCTGAAAAGCAATAATGATCCCGCCCATCGGCAAGTAGCGGAAGATTAAGAAATACAACAAACCGGGTAAAATCATCAGATATAACGGAAGACCCCTCTTCCATTCCCTTAACGCCGACTTTCTGCGCGATTGCGGTTTCGCCTGCGCCAATTTAATAGCGGATTGACTCTGCACGTGCGTTCCCTCCTGAGTAAAACTTTGATGTGGATCGAGTTATAGCTACATCATAGCCGCTCAACGGGCATAAGTCGTTATACGATTATCTGATTTCCAAACCAACACAAACATGCATAACAAAAACAGACCGCCACCGGTTATAATCCGGTCGAACGGCCTTGTCCAATGCTGGCATTCTCCTATACTTCTTTATATTTCAGCGGGATGCGAACGGAAATGACGGTGCCTCTATTAGGAAAAGAAGAAAGAGCAAGCCCATAACCCTCTCCATACTTCAAAAACAATCGTGTGTGCACATTCCTAATACCTAAAGATTCCGTTTGGATGAACTCCTGATCGTTAACGTGCCGGGAGATGTCATTAAGTCCTTGCCTAAGCTCATCCAACTTCGATTCCGGAATACCCGGTCCGTTGTCCGCAATTTCAATTACCAGGTCGTCCTTGTCGTCATACGTACTGACCAATATAGCAGCATTACCCGCCCTTGGCTCGACCACGTATTTCACCGCATTTTCCACCAAAGGCTGAGCAGTCAGCTTCACGAGCAAACAGCCGTAAAATTTCGGGTTAACCGTAATCCGGCTCTGAAAATTCTTCGGAAATCGGATGTGCGTTATCTCAAGATATTTCTCCAGAATCGTGAGCTCTTCCCGTAAAGTGACCTCATGGTCTGAAAATTTCGCGGTATATCGGTATACGTCTGCCAAATTAGTAGCCATACTTACGACAAGCTCGTCATTGTTAATATAGCCGATACTTTTAATCACATCCAAAGAATTATAGAGCAGATGAGGATTAATTTGATTTTGAAGCGCCTGGATATAAGCTTCCTTCTGCCTCAGCCGCATGTGTACCTCTTGGAGCTTCAGCTCCGATATGGTATGGATCTGCTCGTCCAGCCGCTCGACCATTTTGTTAAAGCTGTGGTTCAATATCTGAAACTCGTTCTTTCCGTTCCGGAATTCCGCTCTGGTATTATAATCGCCCTGGAACACCGGGTTCATATTCTGCCTCAAGTGAAGCACGGGCTTCACAAACAAATTGGACACAAGCGGAACAAGAAATATAACCAGTATCGCAATAAGCCCAAACGCAACAATAGTAGTGTTCCGTGCCGAGTAAAGCCCGCTCGCCATTTCGTCAAATGGAACGACAGCCACGACCCTCCAGCCGAGCACCTTGGAGCTGCTTGTTGAGATCAGCATACTTTTTCCGTCAACCGTTTGGATACTGACCCCGCCTTCGGCCGGTATCTCGATTTGATTGCCCATTGGCGTTTCGGCAAGCTTGTGTCCGCGCCACTCTTTAACGCGGTGGTAAACAATCGTATCGTCCGGGGAGAGCAACATAAACTGCCCTGATTGCCCGAGCTTCGACCTTTCGAACGTTTCCTCTATTTCGGACAGCGACAAATCCATCACGATATAACCGACCTGATCTAACGTAGTGCTGCTGTAAACCGGATTTAAGATAGAGATTACGGAAAGGCCGTTATGTTGCGGATATTTAATCGTATGAGTCGGGATAAGGACACGCTGCCCCGAAATCGGGACGTCATACCACGGCTCTGAGAGGAAGCTTTCAACCTCTGAACTGTAGTTCCGCATGGCAAGAACACGCTTGTCCGTAGACATGAGGAATATTCCGGCTATCTCGTTATAATTCAACGCGACGTTACGTCTCAGCATCGCTTCAATGTCTTCTGCATCATATACCGAGATGCTTCCGCCGTCCTCAAACCAACGTTGGAGAAGCTCTTCTTTAACGACTGTTTTCGTGGTCTTAGACAACTGCTCGAAATAAAATTCAATATGGTAATGCAATCGTTTGGTCGCTTCATCCGTCACAGTGTGAAAGTCTTTCTTTACCGTGTTGCTATAGTTCAAATGCGAGAAAAAGCCCACCAGAATCATAGATAGAAAGCTGATTCCAAGAAACAGGAAAACCATGCTCACCTTAATGGGGAATCGATCCCAAAATTGTCTCATTCCGAACCATGCCTTTACGTTTGTATGAATTCGAGGCTAAACATCCCTTAGATGTTCTTTATCGATTTAGTATATCTTTTTTTCCTATATAAAGAAACAAAAGAAGGATGTCATCCGTAAAGATAACATCCTCTTTAGCCTCCCCTATTCTTTACCCCATTTGTTTACGGTATCTAGAATTACAGGACGTGATAAGCCGCCTGTTGCGTCCCACCAATGATCCACAGCACTGCGAAGAGACTGCCTTGCCGTTTCCGCTTCCGGTCTCCCTGCTATATTGACCAGTTCATCGGGATCCTTCTGTAGGTCGTACATCTCTTCCATGTCTTCCTCGTAGTAGTATACATATTTCCACTCCGGCGTCTGGGCGGCACGGAAAGGATGATAGCCCCAATAAGCCTTGTAATGCTCGAAGAAGACGAGTTGATCCGCAGGAGGCTCAGTGAGCCGAAGATGCGGCAGCAGCGAGCCGCCTTCGCATTCGGACGGCACCTGGATGCCTGCGACGTCGAGCAGCGTACCGGTTACAGCCGCGCTGGAAACGAGGTCCGGAATGACGTTACGAGCCGGATTCTCTCCCGGTGCATACAGAATGACAGGCACGTTATATAGCTCCTTATAAGGGAGAACGCCCTTCAGGCGCATTTTATGAGCCCCCTGCATGTCACCATGATCTGTCGTAAACAGGATAATAGTATTTTCCAGCATCCCTTTGGCTTCGAGCTTGCTCATTAGGCGCCCCAGGTTGTCATCCATGAGCTTCAGCATGGAACGGTAGTGCTGGGCATCTCTGCGGACAATTTCTTCCGTCATGGCGGATTCGCCCGTCTGGGACCGTATCAGCTGAAATTCCGGCTTAGTCGACAGGTCGTCCTTGTAATAGCTGCTCGTAATAGGCATTTCAGACTTCGGGAACTGCTCTGCATACTGCTTGATGAGCTCGAAGGGAGGGTCCACCGGCGCATTTGGATGCGGCATAAACCAATTTACTGCCATAAAGAACAGCTTGCTCCCCTCATAGTCGTCCAAATAATTGAGGGCTTTCGTCGTTGTCAGCGCATCCCTGTGGCTATGAAACCGCGGATCGGGATTGGCTACGCCCAGTTCGAAGCCGTCGGTCCGATAATCGGTAATTTGGAATTCATGGTCGGCTGGAGATAATCCTAAATGCCATTTTCCTAAATATACAGTTTCATATCCGGCGCGGTTAAATTCCTTGGCAATGCCCCACTCTTGCGGATCCAACACATGGCCGATATTGTTGACGCCTACCTGATGAGGGAATTTCCCTGTCATCCAGCTAGCCCTGGAAGGTGAGCATTGGGCGGACGTCGAGATCACGCCGGTAAACCGTACGCCTCGTTCCACCAGCTTATCCAGGTTCGGGGTGTGATAGCTGGAATTGACACAGCCCATCGCATCTACTTTTTGTTGATCGGTTGTAATCATAATGACGTTTTTCATGGCGATTGCCTCCTATTAAATAGATGCCACCCATATGCTTTGTTGATCTGATTCGGATAGCCTTTCCTTCCGTCTGATACGTTGACATTAATCTATGGCTTCATCATAATGAAACTGTCCCGGGAAGTCTTTACACAATTTTCTGATTTCCGATACAAGCGGGAGATGACAAAAAGGCCGTCCACCGGCAATTTGCCAGTTGAACAGCCTGTTATAGCTTTGAAGCTTCAGATGCCCATCCCTTTCCGATATTCGTTCGGGGATAGTCCGGTTACATTTTTGAAAACACGATTAAAATACGGCATTGAGGAAAAACCCACCATATCGGCAATCTGATATATTTTCAAATCGGGCTCCAGCAGCAGCTGCTTCGCTTTGTCGATGCGGATTTTATTCAGGTAATTGACGAAGGAGTCGCCCAAGTGTTGCTTGAAGAGCGCGCTGAAATGGGAGACGCTAAGGCCGACATAGTCTGAGATTTGCGATAAGCTGATCTCCTGCATATAGTTTTTTTCGGCAAAGTCGCATGCTTTCTTGATCACAAGTCTGAAGGACCGCTTGTTATGCTGCTGCTGACCAAACTGGCACCAGCTTTCGATCAAGGCTTGAATCAGCTTTTTGAGCGATTCTTCCGTCATCTCCAGAGGTGAAGCTGTTTTCACATATTCCGGATACGTATATTCGAGGAGATCGTTCAACTTACCGGCAAAAATCCGAAGCAGTCCTAGCCTGGAGCTTGGATGGCTGTTTTTGTCTTTGACAATGGATTGCACCAGCTGGACTTGCTCCGTCATAAGCTGCTGTACATCCATCGCCGGCATGCGCTCCAAAAAGTTGTGAATGTTCATCAACTGATCGTGAGCAGGATTAAGCCTCTCGAGCCTTTGCAAAGACCGCTCCAACGCTTCCTTCAGCACGTCCTCTCTCACCGGCTTGAGCAAATACTCGGACACCCCGTACCGAATCCCCTGCTGAGCATAAGAGAAGTTATCATATCCGCTAATGACAATGCTGACAAGTGGAAATTTGATCTCATCTATCTTCTTGATTAAGGAAAGCCCGTCCATCTTGGGCATCATAATATCCGTGATCAGTACAGTCGGACACAGCTCCTGAATCAAATTCCAGGCTTCTTCTCCATCGCCGGCTTCACCCGTTACCTTGAATCCTCCGCCGATCCGGTCCACCATCTCCACTATACCGCTGCGAATCCAATGCTCATCTTCCGCTACAAGTACATGGTACATTAAAAGCCCCCCTAGAGGTAATTCCTATAAGTATAACCCTTTAGGCGAAGTAAATAAAGCATACTGCCCTACCATCAGGGCATCTACCGGTGTTCAAGCGGAGCGAGCTTTGAATCGATTAGTAGGGCTGGCACGTTTGGTATTTGCCCCCTGTATATTTTAATATGTTCTATGAAGGTTCTGTCAAAATCCCAATGATCTTAGCCGGAAACGGTATTTCCAAGGGGCAAAGGATTTCACAACCGGTTAGTATCATGGAACCATGACACAGCATGGTCGGACAGTTTCATTTCGCCCGTCCCGTCCAACGTAGACGAATATAATGCTTTGTCCTTGTCTTTTACATAGTAAAGATAAAGGAGGAGTCTCCTAGGACTCCTCCTTATTGAATTGAAGAATTGATTAAAAACTTATTTAGTCACTGCTTTCTGACCTGCTCCATACGCTTCTTGATAGCTCTCAGTAAGCAAACCATAGTTAGGAACCCGCTCTGCATAAATAGCAGCGAACTTGTCCGCATCCGAACGATTCCATGTTCTCTGTACTTCAGCTACTAAAGAAACAGTATCAACGGGAACCGCCCCAGCTTGTACGATTCGAGTTAATGTAATATCCGATGACATCTTACTGTATGTTCCAGATGCGTCTATGACACTATATACTTTATAGCCGGCTTTCAGTGCGCTTAATGTAGGAAAAGTCATACAAACACTGGACCATGTACCCGCGATGATGAGTGTTTTCTTACCGGTAGCTTCTACTGCCTTTACAAAGTCAGGATCGTCCCATGCATTGATTTCTCCGTGACGCGGTACAAATGTTGCATGAGGTAGATCTTTGACTTCAGGAATTAGAGGCCCATTCGGACCATCCGGAACAGAAGCAGTCGTGATTACAGGGATGTTTGCCAGCTCAGCCATTTTGGCAAGTGTTTTAACGTTTCCACGAACTGTAGGAACATCAAGATCCTTGACGGTTTGGAACAAGCCGCTTTGAGGATCTACAAGAAGCAAAGCTGTATCATTTGGATCAATGAGTGCTGATTGCTGTTGATTTTGTGCATTATCATTTGACTTTGCACTGACTGTCGATACTGCGTTAGATCCAAGAACAATACCCGCTCCGATAGTTAAAACAAGGGCTGTCGCCATCAATTTTTTCATGTGTTTCATAAATAACCTCTCCCTTAAATTGTAATTTATAAGTTCTAACAAACGAATACTAAAAAGATAAAATCTTCGGAACTTATCGCACTTATGAAATTGAAAATATATAGAATTCCCTTGCCTGATTAAATTTTCATCATGGTCACCCCTTATTCATTATTTTTAGTAAGTCGCTATATTTAAATTATAAACTTTATCTCGTTTCTGTAAAGAACGCACATTAATGTGCCATAGTAATCAAAATGTTACTGTGGTTCAAATGTGGAATTTAGTAAGGTACTATAATATAATAAGTTTATTGTATAACAAGTTAATATGGGAGGTTTAACGGTATGAAAGTTAATCCGATAGATTGCAAAATGTCCGTTGCCTTGGATATAATCGTAGGTAAATGGAAGCCAATTATTATTCAGCATCTTATTCATAGTGAAACACTCCGGTTTAATGAAATTAAAAATTTGATACCTGATATTTCCCAGAGGATTCTTACGTTGCAATTACGCGAATTAGAAGAGCAAGACATCATTCAACGAGTGATCTATCCTCAAGTTCCACCAAAAGTAGAATACTCACTTACAGCGCACGGTAAAAAACTGGACGCGTTAATGGATAGCTTACATTATTGGGGGCTTTCACATTTAAAGCACATGGAAGAAAAAGAGAAGAACGTTATAATAGGTAACCAACCATAATTAGAAATAAAAGAAAGAGGCAATGAAAAGCTGCTGATTTCATAAATAAATTCATTTGGTTTAGCAGCATAATCAATCTTCCCGACCTCGGTAGATTGACACTGTATTGGAACAAGAAATAGTAACGAAACGTGTGTACCATCAGACGATGGGGTGAGTGGCGTAAAGTAAAACTTTCTTCAGCTCTGCGTCTGCGAGCAACCAGTAGAGTTCCTGCTCTGTGCTGCAGATTACAATGCGCCCAGCTACATCGACGAACATATCATTCACCTGCTCGGGTTCCAGCGTAACGACCTGCCCGCTGTTCTTATGAATTGCATGGTACATACTGACTCGCCCCCATAAGGGTATTACTACCATTGTACTAATTTCCTGACGGTGGTGAACCCGCGGGATTGTGGAAATGTATCCACAATGTGGGTATAACCATTTGCTCAAATTCGGCATCCTCATGAATGAAGTCGCAAACTTCGCAGAGCGAAATTGGTCTTAAACCCTTGATAAATAAAGCTGTACTAGGATAATGATTTATCTCTTGCAAAAATAGAAAAACACCGCTTCCGTTTGGTATAGTGATTGTGTCGAGCAACCCACTACCACACAGAAGAGGTGTCCATTATATGATAGAGCAAAAAGAGCCCTGCAATCAACTACCAAAAGAAATTAAACCAGCTTTTAAAGAGCTTCAAGTGCTTAAGCATTTAAAAGACGCGAAAATCAACAAGAATCTACAAGATAAGCCGCTACTTTAGCTAATCGTGAAGCGTAACCCCATTCGTTATCGTACCATGTTGCAACGGATAGGAGTTCTCCCTGTACTTGCGTCAGAGGAAGGTCAATGATGGAGAAATGGGAATCACCTACGATACGGGAAGAGGCCCATTCACCTTCTAAAACATCCAAGACTCCCTCCAGCGTTTATAGTTAGTATCCACTTCGAAAAGAGCGGCAAGCGTCGCTTAGCCATCCATAATTTAAATGCCAAATTCATCCGGAATATACTCGATCCGAGACTCGGCGAAAATAGTAATCTGCTTGAGCTGATCGTCGTACGTGACAGAACCTTCTTTAACATAAAACCAAATTTTTTTCGCAGATTGATCATCATATTCCCGAAATAGAAACACATTCAATTCCTGTTTCCAACGGAGAATCTCATGAATATCCACGTCCTGTGTAATGATTAAAGCAATTCTCCAGCCCTGACCCATACGTATCACCGAATATTCCATGGGTTGTTGTTCGGTATGAATAAATGTCCTACCTCCAACCGAATGCCTAACCACAAGTACCTCTTTCATACAAACCCTCCTATTCATTCTTATGGAAGGTCAATCAGCATTAGAAATGCATCTTCCTCCGCTATAATGCTCAACTGAGCCAAAGATTCGATTCGAGCCGTATCCCCTTCACCTAACCGAGTATCATTTACAGTGAGTCGTCCCTCAATGACGAAAAGGAATATCCGGCGTCCATCTTCCTGCCGAAAAGTAATATCTTTATCTTTATCCAATCTGCATAAATAGAGAGTTAGGTCTTGATGGATTTTAACAATCTGCTCTGATCCCTGCGGATCAACGATGGGGAGCAAGGCATTCTTTAACTTCTCTGAATTGTACCTACGGGTTTCATAGGAAGGATCTAATCCCCGTACATTTGGCATGAACCAAATTTGAAGAATTCTCATCGGTTCAGTCTGCGAAGCGTTGTATTCGGCATGGACGACTCCGGACCCCGCGCTCATTCGCTGTACTTCCCCAGTTGTTGTTACTTCCATATTACCCAAGTTATCTTCATGACGGACGGACCCTGAAAGTACGATTGTCAATATCTCCATATCACTGTGCGGGTGGGCACCAAATCCTTTGCCAGGATCTACGTCATCGTCATTGCATACTCGCAAAACCCCAAACCCGGTGTTATCGGGGTCATAGTAATTGCCGAACGAGAAGCTTAGACGGCTGCGCAGCCATCCCTGATCTACGTTAAACCGGGAATCGGCCGGGAATACTTGGATCATTTTAGAACTCCCCTTATCAGCTATTTAAATTGATTAAAACTAACAAACTCACGAACGGGTTTACGATAACCTCGAGGCCGCTGTTTGGATGTATCCTCCTTACCTATTGCAACCAATAGGACAGGCACATATCGATCAGGAATGTGGAGTGCTGACCGCATCAATTCAGGATCAAAACCGATCATTGGACATGTATCCCAACCTTTTTCCTTTGCGGCGAGCATAAATAACTGTGCGGATAAGGAAGCGTTACGAATCGCCTCATCCCGCATAAAGCTTTCCCCTCTATCTTCATAAAATTTTGTAACCGATTCGATAGTCATATTGTATTCTTGTTTATTAATGACTCCTAGATTAAGAAATCCTTCATTTATTCTTGCTGCATCCTTATAAGCATCCATGGTGCCAAGCACTAGAATTGCTGCCGATGCCGATTGGACCTTATACTGTTTAAATGCAGCTTGATATACGTCTTCTTTGACATCGGGGTCATTCACCACTACATAATGAGTATGCTGTAAATTAAATGCCGAAGGTCCAAATTTTACAACATTAAAAATCTCGTCAAGATCTCGTTCAGATATTTCTTTTCCTGGGATAAATTTATTTGCAGATCTTCGCTCTTTAACCACTGAAATAAAATCGGTCAATTGAACACGCTCCTTCCCTTTATATATTTTGAATTCTTCATTAAATTCTTCATTCATTCCTTTTTTCTGAATCCATCACACGTACTTGGATAGGTGATAAACCTTTTTCGATTTCTGCACGGTTAGCCTCAAACCATTCCGGAAGCATCAGTTTTTCACCTAATACATCTGGCTGCTCATCAACTGCAAATCCGGGTGGATCCGTGGCGATTTCAAACAGTATGCCGCCTTCTTCACGAAAGTAAATCGCATTGAAATATTGCCGGTCGGTAATGGGTGTAGGATGAAGACCGTGTTGCTCAACATGAGTTCTCCATGAAGCATGATCTTCATTATCCTTTGCGCGCCATGCAATATGATGAACCGTACCGGCTCCACTTATGCCCCACCCCATTACCGCGATGTTTACGTCAATAACATTACCAATACTTCCCTTCGATTTATAGCGAATAAAGTCTTCTTCTTGTTCCACCTTTTGAAGACCTAAGACCTGCTCTAGTACATTCATCGTTTTTTCAGGAGCGGTACTATAAAGGACAGCGCCGCCAAAACCTTTGATAGCTTTATCTATTGAAACACCACCGAACGACCAATGACTCAAATCCCCTTCCTCGCGCTCCACAATCTCTAGCTGTAAACCATCCTGATCTGAAAATGTTAAGTAATTCTCACCAAACCTCGTCGTTATAGAATAAGGAACATTAAAGCTTTCTAAGCGCTCTTTCCAAAAATCGAGTGCACCTAAAGGAACGACATATGTCGTTATACCGACCTGTCCTCCACCAATGCGCCCTTTACGACCAAGTTCACATGGAAAGAATGTGATTATGGTACCTGGACTACCTGCTTCATTACCGAAATACAAATGGTAAACGTCCGGGGCGTCGAAGTTGATCGTTTTTTTTACAAGTCTCAGACCTAGTACCCCTGCATAAAAGTCTACATTTTTTTGCGCATTCTTTACAAAAGCCGTTATATGGTGTATCCCTTCTGTTTGTTTTTCCATTTTGCAAACACTCCTTTTATTACTTTTAATTGTTTATGTCCTATCATATTGAAATTATTCGTCATGAACAATTCCATTATTTCTATAGCATGTATAGCCAAAAACTATATCTTCAAGGGCGAAGCTGATATAAGCAATATCTATACGATTTATAGACAGAATCATATTGATAGTTACTTATCACAGCTTATAAAATAAAGTTAAATAAACTTCCATTTGAAAGAAGTTTAAGTAATTAGGATAATTCCCGGCCGGATGAATTGTTCTTTCTATCATTAACAAGGAGGAAATTCTATGGGAGTACGTTTTTTGAAAATGGCAGTCGTTTATATTTTGCTTGGTATTTGCATCGGTATTTACATGGGAACAACGCTTAACTTTGCATTAACGAGCGTTCACGCCCATACAAATCTTTTCGGGTGGGCAACATTAGCACTTTGCGGATTCACGTATCTTCGTTTTCCCAAAGCAGCAGAATCTCCTCTAGCGAAGTGGCACTTCTGGTTGCAAGGCATCGGCCTCCCCATCATGCTTATTACTCTCACCTTAATGGCCCATGGCTACGCTCCGAATTGGGTTACAACGTTAAAACGTATTGGTGAAGCAGTAGCAGGAACGGGTATCTTGGTTTTTGCTATCAATGTTTTTACAAACGTGAAAGCAATGGATGTTCAAAATAACCAAAAGCATGATGTTTCCTTGTAATACTCAGATACGTTCTTAGTAAGGCGGGGGGTGAGGCGGTATGCCTGCAGGAATCCTTAAGGATGATGATGCTCAAAAAGTAGCGACTTGGTTAGCAGAACATAAATAAACAAATGGAAAAAAGCAGAAGATCAAGGGGTGGTATTTTGGTTAACGAACCGTTGTCCAAATCGTCAAATTTCTCATTCATTACCGGTATCATTTTCTGGTGTGCATTAGTTGTAGTGTCGTGTACGTATTTAACGATTCCATTAATAACGATTATTTCAGATGCATTCAAGGTGTCGTCTTCTCAAGCTGCTTGGGCCGGCAGTGCTTTTTCGTTTGCCTTTGCAGGTGGAGGTCTGTTCTTTGGAGTTTTATCCGATCGTTTTGGACGAAAAAAAATGATGTTGTCAGGGTTAATATTGCTCACTGTAATAACGCCTCTAATCGGAAGTGTCAGCAGCTTTTCTTGGCTCGTTGCCCTTCGAGCCTTCCAAGGTCTGGCGGCGTCCATGCTCCCTCCGTCTGTCTTGGCCTACGCAATGGAAATGTTTCCGATTAAAAGAAGAATAACCATTATTGGGTTCATTAGTACGGCGTTTTTAATGGCCACTATCGTTGGACAAATATATAGCAGCTATATTGTTTTATACTTGAGTTGGTCTTATGTTTTCTATATTCTTTTTGCGGTGTATTTAATTTCCTCTATCTTGATTGCCTTTATTCCAAAGGATAAAACACAACAACCAGATGGTAGCTTCTTTTCTGCCTTTTTGCGAATAGGCTATATTTTCAAAAGGAAGGGTTTGCCTCTTTGCTATATCATTTCTGCTACGCTCTTTATTTCGCTTGTCGGTTTTTTTACGACACTTGGAAGTTATTTAAACAGTTCACTCTTCGGATTAAGTCACCAAGATATTCTCTGGGTCCGTGCGGTTGGTATTATCGGAATGCTAGTAGCACCGTTTGATGGAAGATTGGTCGCGAAAATGGGAGTCAAAAACGTTTTATGGTGTGGATTGATCTTTGCTGGAATCGGCTTGGGCTTGTTAGGCCTCTGGCCTAACCTCATTTTTTTAGTTTCGATGAGCGTCGTGTTTATTATTGGAATTGCTATGGCTCTTCCTGCATTGATCTCACTAATTGGTCACATTGCGGGGGAGATCCGGGCGATCGCGGTTTCGTTCCACATGTTTATGGTGTTCATAGGTGCATCACTTGGGCCGATTCTTTCAATTTATCTGATCAATCAACGAGGCTATTTATTCTCTTTTGAAGTATTAGCTGGATTGTTGTGTTTGAGCTTGATTGTCCCCTTTTTTATTCGTTTAGAAGAACCACGCAGTTACTCAGCATCATCCCAAAACGAGACCTATGCGAACTCGGCGAAATGATTCGGGATCGTACCCGGTAAATCCGATTCACCATGGCTCGTCGTTATACTCATTTATTACTTTGGAGGTTTGTACATGGAAACCAAAAATGGCCATTTAACTACAAGTTGGGGCGCTCCCGTTGGAGATAACCAGAACTCCATGACTGCCGGCTCACGCGGTCCAACCCTTATTCAAGACGTCCACCTTCTGGAAAAGCTTGCTCATTTCAACCGGGAACGCATCCCCGAACGTGTTGTTCATGCCAAAGGTGCCGGAGCACACGGATATTTTGAAGTAACCAACGATATTTCCGCCTATACAAAGGCCCGCTTTTTGTCTGAGGTTGGCAAACGTACACCGGTATTTATACGCTTCTCCACGGTAGCAGGTGAACTGGGATCTGCAGATACCGTACGTGACCCACGCGGCTTTGCTGTAAAGTTCTATACAGAAGAAGGAAACTATGATTTGGTGGGCAATAACACGCCTGTTTTCTTCATTCGGGATGCCATTAAATTTCCGGATTTCATTCATACCCAGAAACGCCACCCTCAAACTCATCTAAAAAACCCCAATGCTGTTTGGGATTTCTGGTCCTTGTCTCCCGAATCCTTGCATCAAGTCACTATCTTGATGTCCGATCGTGGTATTCCTGCGACTCTCCGTCATATGCATGGCTTCGGAAGCCATACGTTTAAGTGGGTCAATGCGGACGGACAAGGCATTTGGGTCAAATATCATTTTAAAACGGAACAAGGCGTGAAGAACCTGGATGTCGAGCTGGCCGCCAAGCTGGCCGGTGAAAACCCAGATTATCATACCGAGGATTTGTTTAATGCCATAGACAAAGGTGACTTTCCCGCATGGAAGCTGTATGTACAAATGATGCCGCTGGAGGATGCAAAGACGTACCGTTTCGATCCTTTCGATGTAACGAAAGTGTGGTCGCAGAAGGATTACCCTCTTATCGAGGTTGGACGCATGGTTCTCAACCTAAACCCGGACAATTATTTTACCGAAGTTGAGCAAGCAACCTTCTCCCCTGGGGCGTTCGTACCTGGTATTGAGGCTTCGCCGGATAAAATGCTGCAAGGCCGTCTATTCGCCTATGCCGATGCTCATCGCTATCGGGTCGGCACGAACCATAATACACTGCCTATCAATAAACCTATCTTCGAAGTGAATAACAACCAACGTGACGGACAGATGCGTTCCGATCGTAATGGGGGAAACTCGATATACTATGAACCAAACAGTTATGGCGGAGCTGCCGAATCGGAAACGTACAAGACAGCCCCGTTTGAAATAACCGGTTCAGCCGATAGCGTCCCATATGACCAGGATGATCATTACACTCAAGCCGGCGACCTGTATCGATTGCTTAGTGTAGAAGAACGCGGACGATTAGTATATAACATAGTAAATGCTATGAAGCCGGTGGAGAAAGATGAAATCAAACTCCTTCAAATCTCTCACTTCTATCAAGCAGATCCCGAATGGGGACAAGCGATCGCCGAGGGGCTTGGTTTGAGAGTTCCACAACTGACTTAATACGATCCGTCAAAAAGAGAGCAGTTCACACAGCAAATGATAGCTGGGGAACTGTTCTTTTTTTTGTTGAAGGAACTCTCCATTGCACTAGCCAGTTAAATTTTTGGCTCTTCTTTCTCGTGCACCAGCTTTAACGGAGTTACGTCATTACCTTCAGGGTCGACAACGGATACGCTTAACATGGTAGACAAAACTTGGCCTCTAATAAGCCGCAAATACTCTTGACGCAATGCTGCTTGTTCAGCTTTCTCCTCTTCCGTCAAACCATTTATTCGTTGTTTCCTGCTCAGCTGGTTAATACGCCCAAGAATAGGGATCATTTTCATCACCTCAATGACAATAGTTCAAACTTATACTTTCTCACATTATAAGGAGAAGACCTTCAAGAAAGGTAGCTTTTTAAGGCTGCTCTCTTTCAGGTCTTCCAGCAATCCATTATTTTTTTGGGAAATTATCCTAAGTACGATTTCAACATCCATACATGCTTTTCCAGGGAGCTATGAATTACCAAAAGCATATCCCCAGTTGTCTCATCGCCTTCACGGTCAGCAATACTCATACCCTCTTTAAGCTCACTCACAATGATCCCAAAATCAGCAACAAGCGTACGGACCATCTCATTTGCATTCTCATTGCCTGCTGCATCTTTTAATGTAGCTTTTTCGATAATTTCATGAAGTGTCGCTACCGGACTACCGCCTAATGCCAGCAGACGCTCGGCAAGATTGTCCACATGAAGTGCAGCTTCCGTATAAAGTTCTTCGAACTTCAAATGCAAAGTGAAGAACTGCCCCCCTCTAACATACCAGTGATAGTTATGAAGTTTGGTGAACAACAGACTCCAGTTAGCGATCTGGGTGTTAAGCACTTCCGTTAGTTTTTCTGTCATCAAAAAGCTCCTTTCGAATTTAGCAACATTTCCAACTATAAGCTTAGGCTATACGAAATATAGTCAGATCGATATTGATCTTTTAATCTAAGCTCGAGGAGCGCTTTCAAACTTACCTTTATGAGTCAAGTCGCAGAACGGTTTCTGACTGGATAAACCGCACCGGCAAAGAATAAAACTTTCCTTGGTTTCAAAACGGTTGCCCACCGCATCCACCATTTCTACTTTGCCTGTAATACGCAATGGCCCATTATCGTTTACTTTGATCGTAACTTCAGACATGATGATCTCGCCCCTATTGGATTATTTTGGTGAAACATACTTAGAAAACGAAGCAATCCAGGTCACAGAAGCCACTGCCATGGTGATGGTTGCATCCATGATGATGGTGCGCCTTTTGAGGTGCCTGAACTCCCGCTCCGCCGCCTCCGTAATTTGTTCCATTGTAGTAGCCTCCAAAGATATTATGCGGAGACCAGTCTGGACTTGCTTGGGGAGCTGGCGGCGACAATGACTGAAATTCGTTAGTACCATAGACAATCTTGCCTCCTACAACAGTGAAGACAGATTCAATTTTTTTAATAGCTTCTTCGGAGACAAGAAAGAAGTTATCAGAAAGAATCGATAAATCAGCATATTGACCCGCTTTGATTTGCCCTTTCACATTTTCTTCCTTGGAAAACCATGCATTTCCTGATGTATACATGCGAAGCGCTTCATGCCTCTCTACACGATTGGAAGCAGGGTACAAGATTAGCCCGCCAAGTGTCTTCCCCGTCACTAACCAGTATAAGGCAACCCAAGGATTATAACTGGCTACTCTGGTAGCATCTGTCCCTACCCCAACACGCAATCCCGATTTAATCATCTTGGTAATCGGAGGCGCATTTTCTGCTGCTTCGGCCCCGTATCGATCGACGAAATATTCACCTTGAAAAGCCATTCGGCTTTGAACGGCGATCGAACCGCCTAATGCAACAACTCGCTCCAAATCCTTCTCCTGGATTGTTTCGGCATGATCCAAAATCCAGCGCAAGTCTTTGAAGGGAACCTCTTTGTTCACGCGTTCAAATACATCGAGAAAACGTGTGATGGATTCTCCATAAGTGGCATGAAGACGAAATGGCCAACGTTGCTCTACGAGATGCTGGGTAACTCCGAAAAGCTCATCTTCCAGTACAGCTGGAAGTTCTGGACGAGGTTCTACAAAATCTTCAAAGTCTGCTGCGCTATAAACAAGCATTTCACCTGCTCCGTTATGACGATAGTAGGAGCTGCCCGTATACGGCTGCGTTGTAGCAGTCCATGCTTTAAAATCACTCAGTTCATTCTTGGGATGCTGGGTGAATAAATTATACGCCGTACGAACTGTAATCTCTCCACGCTTATCAAGCTCATCAAAAACCTGATAATCATCGGGATAGTTCTGAAAGCCCCCGCCAGCGTCAATCACGCTTGTGACTCCGAATCGATTCAATTCCCTCATGAACAATCGGGTTGAATTTATTTGATCCTCGTATGAAAGCTTCGGTCCTTTCGCTAAGGTCGCATACAAAATAGTAGCATTAGGTCTAGCGATGAGCATTCCTGTTGGATTCCCTTGGCTATCCCTTTGGATTTCTCCACCTGGCGGATTCGGCGTATCTTTCGTATATCCGATGACTCGCAAGGCCGCTTTATTCAAAAAAGCCTGACGGTAAAGATTGAGGATAAATACCGGTGTATGCGGAGCAATTCGATTGATTTCATCCAAAGTTGGCATTCGGCGTTCCACGAATTGGAATTCTGTCCAGCCGCCAACAACACGAACCCAGTGAGGTGCTGGCGTACGATCCACCTGCTTTTTCAGCATCCGCAAGGCATCCGCTACGGATGGCACTCCATCCCATCGAAGCTCGAGATTATAATTGAGACCGCCTCGAATAAGATGAATATGAGAATCGTTCAAACCTGGAATTAACATTCGTTTGTTGGCGTTTACAACTTGCGTGGAAGGTCCAACATATTTCATGATTTCGGCATCGTCCCCCACCGCCAGGAAATGGTCGCCTTTAACTGCAACTGCTGTGGCTGCTGGATTAGCATCGTCCATCGTCACGATGTGGGCATTATGAATGACTAGACTTGCTTCAACAATCGTCGGTTTCTCAGACATGATTTTGTTCTCCTTTGTCATTTATTAGGTGTTATTTACGGCTTAACCAAAGTTGTATCCAAGGCATCAACCGTTGTCCTGAAAACATTCCTAAGAGACCAAGTAATCCCAAAAAGGGCGGCGCCGGAGAGGGGATCTTCAGCAATTGAAAAATAACGCCAATGACGATACCTGTAGCTAAAGCGAGAAGCAGTGAACCCCACAAACTAACTTTCCTCCTTCAATCCAGTCATTAATGATGTTCTTTGTTCAATCATTTACCTTCTATTTAAGTTTATAAGTCAGGATTCTTTCTATCAATAAGGCTTTCTCTATAACAACCATAGGAATCACTTATACATTATTTTTATTTTATAATCTATAGTTTTTACCTATGGGCTATATAGAAAAATGAAGATTGTTCATCCGTTTGCATTTCAATAGACTTGTTATATGCAGCAGGTTCAGGTTCTCATATTTGTGGATCTGTTGTAATCATAAATAGAAAGTAGGGATTTTTATATGTTTAACGACAAGTCCGATTTACTAACTGCTGAGAACTCCGCTATTATTCTAGTTGACCATCAGCCTCAAATGCTTTTTGGCGTACAAAGCGCAGATCGCCAAACGATTATTAACAATACGGTTGGGCTGGCTAAAACAGCTAAAGTTTTCAATGCTCCAATTATTCTTACAACGGTTGCTGCTGAATCGTTTTCTGGCCCTATTCATCCGCACATTCAGGCTGTATTTCCTGATCAAAAGCCGATTGACCGAACAACAATGAACTCCTGGGAAGACAAAAACTTCGTGGAAGCAGTGAAGAAAACAGGGCGCAAGAAGCTGATTATGGCAGCACTGTGGACAGAAGTTTGCCTTGCTTTCCCTACAGTTTCAGCCATTAATGATGGATATGAAGTATACATCGTAACGGATGCTTCAGGCGGGACGACGACGGAAGCGCATAACATGTCCGTTCAACGCATGATTCAAGCAGGAGCCATTCCCGTGACTTGGCTATCTGTTCTTCTTGAGTATCAGCGCGATTGGGCGCGTCAAGAAACGTATGATGCCGTTCTGGAGATTGCTATGCAACACAGTGGCGCCTACGGTGCGGGTATTTTTTATGCTCAAACAATGTTTGGGGGCCACGGAGGGTAACCTATTCATCCAAAAAAGATAGTCAATTTATTTTGACTGTCTCAGCTTAACCAAAACCAATTCGAAAGGAAATATGAAAATGGCTAAATTAACAGTAGGAACAGAAAACGGGCAACCCATTGAATTATATTTTGAAGATCTTGGCGCAGGCAAACCTGTCGTTTTGATCCATGGCTGGCCACTGAGCGGGCGCTCGTGGGAGAGTCAAGTTCCAGCACTCATCGATGCAGGTTACCGCGTGATTACATATGACCGCCGTGGATTCGGACAATCCTCCCAACCGTGGAACGGTTACGACTATGATACGTTTGCGGCGGACCTTCATAAGCTAATCGAATATCTGGACCTTAAGGACGTGACACTGGTCGGATTTTCGATGGGTGGCGGAGAGGTCGCTCGTTACGTTGGTACATATGGAACAAGTCGTGTCAAAAAAGCCGTGTTGGCTGCTGCAATTCCGCCGTTCTTCTACAAATCCGATGAGCATCCGGAAGGTGGTCTGGATGAAGGCACCATTCAGGGCTTCCAAGACGGTTTGAAAAAAGACCGCATCGCCTTCCTTGACGGCTTCACTCACAATTTCTTTAAAGCGGGGGATAGAACCGATCTGGTCAGTGAGTCCTTCCGTGTTTACAACCTTGATATTGCTTCTTACGCTTCACCAAAAGGGACGCTGGATTGCGTTGATGCCTTCGGCCGTACGGATTTTCGTGGCGATTTGGCTAAATTTGATATTCCATTGCTTGTTATCCATGGCGATTCCGATGCGATTGTGCCGCTTGAAGTAAGCGGTAAACTTTCCAACGAAGCTGTTGCAGGTAGTCAACTCGTCGTAATTGAAGGTGGACCGCATGGCTTGAACGCGACTCACCCTGAACAATTCAATATCGCTTTGATTAACTTCCTTAAAAACTAAATTGTATGAAGAGGCTATCCTAAAAGTAACAATTATAGAAGGTTCGGGGCAGATCTCATCGTAAAAAAGTGAATATTTGAAATGAAAAAGGGAGCTAAGCGGCCTATTTGCTCTTAGCTCTTTCGTTTTTGGCATCCACTACTGCTTTCTTCAGCAGATTGTGGGAAAGCGAAAGCCACCCGACCTCCAGACTTACTTTGGGTAAGCCTCGAAACAGAAACCTTTTGAATCCACGGTTACTAGGATAATGATTTATCTCTTGCAAAAATAGAAAAACACCGCTTCCGTTTGGTATAGTGATTGTGTCGAGCAACTCACTACCACACAGAAGAGGTGTCCTTTATATGATAGAGCAAAAAGAGCCCTGCAATCAACTACCAAAGGAATTTATCGATTGGCGAGCGCCTCACCTTCAGCTGCGGTGCAGCTCTTTCGCGCAAATATGAATTCCTCCCCGCCGTATCGGGCAAACAGCTCTCCGGCCTGCAGTTGCGTTTGGCAAGCCCGGACCACATGTACAAGCAGTTGGTCCCCTGCGAAATGACCGTAGGTGTCATTGACTTTTTTAAAATAATCGACGTCCATTATAATAACCGTGAATGCCTCGCCGTCCCGCCTTGCTTCAGCAAACATTTGATTTTGGTGCCGCTTGGCAAATACATAAAAGCAAAGATACAAGTTCAATACGCCTGACGTACAAGGCTGCCCGTTTATTGAAAAAGGGCAGCTGACCGTTCTGGCCAGCTGCCTTAAACTTTGCTTGAGTTATCGTTTTCCGTCGTTATCTGGAAGTCTTTAACTGGTTTAGGATTCGAATATCGTTTTTCTACCTGTTTTAGGTGTAATCGCATGATTTGAGGGTTCTGTTAAGTTCAGAGCAATCTAAGCTCATCTTGGGTTTCAAACAACCTTCGCTGGCTTCGGTATTCCAGCGCTGTGATACCTTCGGTTTCCTTGAATATTCTCGTAAAATGCTTCACATTTTCGAATCCAACCTGATCACTGATTTCGTACACCTTCAAATCGGAGTGCACCAGCAGCTCCTTCGCCTTGTTCAGCCTTAACCGGCGAACATAGTTCGAGAAACTCTCACCGCTATATTCTTGGAAGGCTTGGCTGAAATACGAGTAATTGAGTGAGAAATGGTTGGACACGACCGCCATGTTCAAACGGTCGGCATAATGCGTCTGCAAGTAGGCGAGAACTTTTTGCATCGTATTTTGATCCGTAGGCGCTTGCTCTCTCCAATCTTGGATGAACCGGTCCAGACTATCGAGAAGCTGCTCAACAGCTGCATAATAATGTTCAAATCGATCGAAATTCGCAATATGTCCAACATGGGCGTACGGCCTTAATAGGCCAAGCACTCTATTTCCGTAGATGCGGAACACCTTGTCGAACACCTCTTCATTGAGCAGCTGGCTGATCCGTTCCAGGTAGCCGATTTCACAGCAGCTAATGATACGAACATCTAGAACTTGATCGAGAAGCTGCTTCATTTCGTTCCCGCGTCCCATTCCCATCAGATTCGATAATCGCCCAATCAACTCAACAGGAACGACATGCCGCTCATTGCGCTCACTTATGCTGGTGTAGTCCAGCACATCGAGTTCTGGAAGCACAATACTGTATTTCAAGGTTTGCTTCACTTGGCTGTATGCCCACCTTACCTGCTCTATCCCTTGAACAGACTCGCTAACCGCGATTCGCAGCTGCGACTCATATACACTCAACCTCCACCGTTCCGCCAACTGGTAGAACATAACCGGATCGCGTGCGAGCATAATCGTTCCGCCTTCTCCATCACGCGTGAGCATCCAATCCATTCGCCCTTGTAACAGTTCTTCGATTTGTTTCTTGAAAGAGGCAGCATCCGTGCTGCTAGGCTGTGATCCTCCACCGCGACGCGTAAGCAAGCCCAGCGTATATCCTGTATCCAACCAGCAAAAGTCGGCCTGCTTCAGCTTGTTCTCTGTTACCGCGTCATCCACATCCTTCTGGGTCAAATGCTGAGTAACTAGCTCGGCAGCAACAAGTCTGGCATCTTCACGCGACTTGTCTGCTCGTTCTTCTCTCATCCTTATGTCCTGCCTTAATCGCTCCAGGACGGCAAACAACTCCTCCCGCCTCACAGGCTTCAAGAGATAATCCTTCACAGCACAGCGAATCGCTTTCTGCGCATATACGAACTCATTATAGCCAGACAGCAATACAATCTCGGGTTTAACCGGGTGGCCTTGCAGCTGATCGAGCAGTTCGAACCCATCCATAATTGGCATTCGGATATCTGTGATCATAATATCCGCAGGCTCATGGCGAAGCAGCTCCAGCGCCTCTTGTCCATTCTCGGCAAAT